>NZ_JBMIRP010000095.1:0-240912 GCF_049202975.1 Ureibacillus sp. MALMAid1270
TTAACACATAGAGCCTATATGATAGACATGGTTGGACCATCGTATCGAATATTAGATACAAAAGAATGGCTAGAAAATAGTTCAGTTTAAGTGGCTCAGTTTTTAATTAATAAATGGCTCAAATTTTACTTGCGAAATACACTGGGACACTTTTACTGTCCCCAACGTCCCACCCACACGTACAACTGGGACACTTTTACTGTCCCCAATGTCCCTACCCAATCTCCCTACCGCGAAAAGACATTTAAAATCTATAATGAGAGAATATAGGAAACTTTTGTCTCATAGAATACTAAGAAAATTGGAATATGAATTTCATGAGTTTGTAGGGAGGAAGTTGTTGGACAAAAGTGACAGGGTAGTTACATTTGGACGAGGGATAAGTACCTAATCATGACGCCTACTTCCAGAGAAATATTGAAATAGGAGAATCCAAACCATGAGTGACATTTTAGTGAGCATCAATTGTATAACGTACAATCATGAAAAGTATATTGCAGAGGCGATTGAAAGTTTTCTTATGCAGAACACGGATTTTAAGTTCGAGATTCTTATTCATGATGATGCTTCAACAGATCGGTCAGCTGAGATAATACGAGAATATGAGCAAAAATATCCAGATCTCATTAAGCCAATCTATCAAACTGAAAATCAGTATTCGAAAAAAGTTCAAGTGGACAGGTTAAATACTGAAAGAGCACAAGGGAAATATATTGCGGTTTGTGAAGGCGATGATTTTTGGACAGATCCATATAAGCTGCAGAAACAAGTGGATTATATGGAAGCACATCCAGAAGTGAGTTTATGTGTCCATGCAGGGGATGTCGTATTAGCGAAGGATCGAAAGGTTCTTCGAAAAAATCGACCAAGTAAATTTAGCAGGTTCTTAACTGTGGAAGAGATTATCAAATTAGGTGGAGATTTTTGTGTCACGAGTGCGATGTTTTACAGAACTGAACTTGACCGCACAAGACCTGATTTTTTCAATGTGATGCCGGATATTTCCGACTATCATTTAGGAATCAATTTAGCTTTACAAGGTGCCGTATATTATATGGATGAATGTATGTCGGCATACAGAGTAGGGGTAGTGGGCTCTTGGACAGTTAGTAATTATAGCAATCTAAAGAAAAAGAAAGAGCATAATCAAAGACTCTATCAGATGCTCGATGAGATTAATGAATACACCAACTATCAATATAATGAGACGATTCAACATACAAAAAATGAATTAGAGTTATTGCTTCTCTTGGAAGAGAGAAAGTTCAAAGAAGCAAAATCTGATGTTTATAAAGAGATTTATGCAAGCTTTGGTGTTAAAAGAAAAGTAATCATTACCCTAGATAAATATGCACCAGCACTTTCTAATTACTTAAGAGCAGTTAAAAGGGGATATTAAATGGGTTATGGATATGAAATAACAAAAGTGAAAGTTATTTCATCACTCCTTTGGAAGATTGCTGAAAGAATGGGTACTCAGAGCATTCAGTTGCTCGTCATTATATTACTAGCTAGACTACTACTTCCAGAGGATTTTGGATTGATTGTCATTGTGACAATTTTCATAACGATTGGTGGATATATCGTTGATAGTGGATTTACTGAGGCACTTATTCAGAAAAAAGACGTGGATGAGCTAGATTTCTCTTCCGTTTTCTATTTAAACCTTATCACCGCAAGTCTACTCTATATTATATTTTTCTTCATCGCACCTGTCTTAGCTCATTTTTTCTCAGCAGACGAATTAACAATAATTATAAGAATTCTATCAATTTGTCTATTTTTTAATGCGATTAATTCCGTACAAAATGCGATCATTTCACGACAAATGCAACATAAAAAACTATTCACTAGTGGATTCTCGGCCATTCTCATATCTGGAATCGTTGGCATTACAATGGCATTGATGAATTTTGGTATTTTGGCATTGGTTGCTCAGCAGTTAACTCATCGCACTTTATTGACATTTATACTTTGGTTCACAGTCAAATGGCGACCTCTGCTCTACTTTTCCTTTTCGAAAATACGGACTCTCTTTTCTTATGGATGGAAACTTCTCTTATCTACTCTTCTCTATTCATCCTATCTTCAACTACATAATTTTATCATTGGGAAAGTTTTTAGTCCAGCAGTATTAGGGTTTTACAGTAGGGGGATGCAATTCCCAAGCATCATTGTGGACAATATTAACGGCTCGATCCAAACCGTCCTATTTCCAGCTATGGCATCACAACAAGAAAATATAGAGAAAATGAAAGCCATGCTTCATAGATTAATTGTTTTAAGTTCATTTATCACTTTTCCGATGATGGTAGGGTTAGCAGCGATTACCGAGCCATTAGTCTTAGTTTTATTAACTGATAAGTGGTTGCCGACTGTACCTTTACTTCAAATTTTTTGTGCTTACTATGCTTTATGGGCCATTGATATTTCCAATTTACAAGTTATTAAGGCGTTAGGAAGAAGCGACTTATATTTAATACTTGAAATCGTAAAGTTAGTGAATGGCTTGATTATTCTTGTAATTGGAATTCAGTTTGGTATTTCCGCTCTGGCAATTGGAGTGTTTGTGAATGGACTTATAGGGACGATTGTAGGGGGCGTAATTGTTTCACGATTGCTTAATGATCATGTGTGGAATCAATGGAAGGGAGTTATCCCGACATTACTAATTTCGTTATCGATGGGGGCTATCGTTTATAGTATTAAATTTATCGGACTTTCTAGCTTCCTAACGCTAATGATTCAAGTCGTCACAGGAGTCATTATTTATGTTGGTTTAGCAATAGTTTTCAAGAATAAAAGTTTCACAGATTTGCTGTCGTTATTTAAAACTCGTAAAGAGAAACATCTTAAGTTAGAAGGCGTTTCAAATCATTAACATATGAGAACCTTTTTACTTCTTAAGACACGCCAAGTGAAATTGAAAATAAGGAGAATCCAAATTAAATTGAAAGGCATTATTTTAGCAGGAGGATCAGGAACTAGGCTCTATCCATTGACGAAGTCAGTATCGAAGCAGATGTTGCCAGTTTATGATAAACCAATGATTTACTATCCACTGTCTGTATTAATGTTAGCGGGTATTCGGGAAATTCTTATTATTTCTACTCCGAGAGATTTTCCAAGTTTTCAACAATTATTGGGGGATGGAAAAGACATAGGAATAGTAATCGAATACCGAGTGCAAAATGAGCCGAATGGTCTAGCTGAGGCATTTATTATCGGTGAAGACTTTATAGGGGATTCTCCAGTGGTGTTAATATTAGGGGACAATATTTTTTATGGATCGAACTTTGGAAATCTTTTAGTCTCTGTTTCGAATATGAAAAATGGTTGTCTAGTATTCGGTTGTTATGTGAAAGATCCACGAGCCTATGGGGTTATTGAAGTGGATGATGATTTAAATCCCGTTTCTATTGAAGAAAAACCTGAACATCCAAAATCATCTTTTGCTATTCCTGGACTTTATTTTTTTGACAATAAAGTCGTGGACATTGCGAAAACTGTGAAGCCATCCAAACGTGGAGAATTGGAGATTACCTCTATTCTTAATGCTTATTTAAAAATGGGTGAATTAAAGGTAGAACTTCTAGGAAGAGGACTCGCATGGTTTGATACAGGAACCCATGAATCCTTGCTTGAAGCATCACAATTTGTAGAAACGATTCAAAAAAGGCAAGGCTTGTATATTGCTTGTATCGAGGAGATTGCCTTCATTAGAGGATATATTACGAAAGCTAAATTAAGAGAAGTGGCGAAGCCTTTGATGAAAACAGAATATGGAAATTATTTGTTAGAAGTATCACGGAGTAAAAACGAAAAATTAGTGATGAAGGAGTTTTCGTAGATGATTCCATTTAACTCTCCAAATGTGACGGGGAAAGAGCTCGAATATATTCAAGATGTCATTAAATGTAGAAAGCTAGCAGGGGATGGTAAATATACAAAGTTATGTAATAAATGGATTGAAGAAACAACAACAACAAAGAAAGCTTTACTAACTCCGAGCTGTACTCATGCACTGGAGATGGCTGCGCTACTTATTGATATTAAACCAGGTGATGAAGTTATCATGCCTTCCTATACATTTACTTCAACGGCAAACGCCTTTGTACTACGAGGTGCAACGATCGTCTTTGTAGACATTCGACCAGATACGATGAATATAGATGAAACAAAAATCGAAGAAGCAATAACTGATCGAACAAAAGCCATTGCACCAGTGCATTACGCAGGTGTTGCATGTGAAATGGACACCATTATGGATATTGCTAAGAGGTATGAGTTGTATGTTGTAGAGGATGCTGCCCAGGCGTTAATGGGGACTTATAAAGGGCGTATGTTAGGGACTATCGGACATTTTGGAACGCTTAGTTTCCATGAAACGAAAAACTTTATTTCCGGTGAAGGTGGAGCTCTACTTATTAATGATGAACGGTTTATCGAGCGAGCTGAAATAATTCGCGAAAAAGGTACGAATAGAACGCAGTTTATTAATGGAAAAGTAGATAAATATAATTGGCAAGATGTAGGGTCATCTTACTTGCCAAGTGAGCTGATTGCAGCATATTTATATGCCCAGTTCGAACATCTTAAGGAAACTTTGAACGATCGAATCAGCTTGTGGAATGATTACTATGAAAATCTTCAACAATTGGTAGAAAAAGGATTGATCGAATTACCGATTGTGCCTGAAGAATGCGTGCATAATGGCCATCTGTTTTACATTAAAGCGAAAAATGTAGAAGAACGTACAGCTTTGATGAAGTATTTAAAAGAGCAAGAAATCCAATTAACAGCCCATTATGTTCCATTACATTCATCGCCGGCTGGTATGAAATTTGGTAGATTTCACGGAGAAGATCAGTATACGACGATTGAAAGTGATCGATTAGTTCGATTGCCTTTATTTTCTGATTTAACTTCCGTTGAGCCTATTTACCAGGCGGTCAATCAGTTTTATCTCACCATGAAGTTGAAAGTGTAAGGTTGGTGAAGAACGATGGGAATGTCTTCTTTAAAGAACCGATCTAATGATGAGAACGATATTCCATTCCAACCTATCAAAGAAAAAAACAGAAAGATGTACGAACTAAATAAAAGATTGACAGATTTAATTTTAACAATTGTTGGGTTATTGCTTTTATCCCCAGTATTAGCTATTGTAGCGGTTTCAATAAAGATAGAAGATAAAGATGCACCTGTATTATTTAGACAAGTCAGAGTCGGTCGTGATGGAAAAGAATTTACAATGTATAAATTTCGGTCAATGGTTTTCAATGCTGAAGAATTAAAGAGTGGGTTAATTGATCGAAATGAAGTCGAAGGACCGATTTTTAAAATTAAAGATGACCCGCGGATTACAAAAGTTGGGAAAATTATACGGCGAACGAGTATTGATGAGTTGCCTCAATTATTTAACGTTTTAAAAGGGGAGATGAGCTTGGTAGGCCCAAGACCCCCCCTGCTACAAGAGGTTTTAAGTTATTCAAATTATGAACTTCAAAGGCTTAGCATCACACCTGGGTTAACTTGTTATTGGCAAGTGCGCGGTCGAAGTTCCCTTGGGTTTAAAGAAATGGTCGAGCTTGACTTGAAATATATTCAAGAAAGAAATGTTTTCGTCGATATGAAATTAATTTTTCGAACATTTTTTGTTCTATTTGGCTCTAAAAATGCATTCTAGTAAATAGTATAGAAATGTAAAAAAAGTATGGTGATCTCCTATGTATGAAAACTATAAATGGGAATATACAATGTTCTATTTGCTTTGGCCAATCATCATTTTTCCAAAACAACTTCAGATTGTTTTCATAGGGATCATTTTATGCTTTTTACTTCGTCAGGGAAAAATCATTTTTGATGGATTGAGCTATTTTTTTATATTTTATTTGGTCATTTATATAATCTCGATATTTTATAATTTATTTCTTCATTCCTACGAGTTTGATAGGATTCTTGCTACTTTTAATACGCTCAGTATTTGGATCATCGCAATGTTTTACTATTTACTTTATAAAAGTTACCAGCTTGACTTACAAGAGTTGGTGAAAATTGGGTTTGTCAATTATTGCATTTTAATTGGCCATTGGATGATAAGCCATATTTTTCATTACCTATTAGGTGTTAGTGAATTTAGTATATTTGGTCATTATCTATCAAACATCGAATGGTTTAGCGGGGTTCCGGTCTTGCGCTTTGTAGGCTTCATGGATTATGCGAATCTTGTAATAATGTTTTTCATGTTCTTTTACCCGCTATTTTGCATGTACGCTCTTCGGTTAAATCGTAGGTGGTTTGGTTGGTTTCTCATAGTTCTAGGAATCTTCCCGGTGTATAGCACCTATTCCCGGAGTGGGTATTTTATTATCTTACTTGGTATCTCACTTTTTATATTTCATCAATTTATCAAAAACAGTTCGATTGTAACGAGAGGATTTCTTTATTGTATTGTCGCCACGCTTTTGGTGATAAGTATTTTTTATACCAATTTAGTAGATAACCTTGAGTTGATATTTTCCGATGTTTATAACGCACGTGAAGGAAGTAATGATACTCGTTCCTATTTAATGGAAGAAAGTATGAAGGTAACGTTTGAGAAATCGCCAGTCATCGGGATGGGGATTAAAACGGATTCGAAATTAGGTTATCCATTAGGGTCCCATTCAACTTTTCTTGGATTTTTCTATAAGACAGGCATGGTCGGGTTTATCGTATGCACGGTGATGTTTCTCTTTATAAGCTTCAAGTTGCTGTTATTGAAAATGAAGGGTATTAGCAATTTGATGAAGTATTTTATCGCTGTATTGCCGGTAATGTTTCTTTTTGAAGATTTGGATGGCTCAAATTGGTTGATTGTTTTTTATTTTATTTTGTTAGCAGTTTTGTTCGGCAGGGATGCTAATGCACATAGTGATCGGCTTGCAAAGGATGGATGATGAAATGAAAACATTTATCGAAAAGGATTTATTTCTTGGAAGTATGAATGAGATGGTCGATCTTGTCATTTCTAATTCAATGAAGCGGATGAAGGTCGCTTATTACGCCATCAATTCGGATTGCATGTTGAATTATTGGCGAGACGCTGACTATCGGGAAGTCATTCATCAGGAGCATAGTTTTGCGTATGTGGACGGTATGGGGGTTATCTTTGCGCAGAAAATGCTGAAGCTGCCGACTGCGAAAGAGCGAATAGCAACCACGGATTTTTTTCCGGCACTGTGTGGGCAGTTAAATGGGTTGGAAAGTCCAATGCGTATATTTTTGCTCGGTGGAAGTGAAGGAACTGCTGAGAAGGTGAAAGAAAACTTTCAGATGACCTATCCAAATGTGCAAATTGTGGGGACACACCATGGGTATTTTGATAAAGAGAACAGTTCGGAAATAATCACTCACGTAAACTCGTTACAGGTTGATATTTTATTTGTTGGGTTCGGGAATCCGTTGCAGGAAAAGTGGGTTCATCGAAATTTTTCAGAGCTAGATGTAAGTACGATCATGACATGCGGCGGGTTATTTGATTATTATGCGAACAATGTGAAAAGGGCACCGGTATTTATGCAAAAGGTTGGGTTAGAGTGGCTTTTCCGATTGTTACAGGAGCCGAAGCGGTTATATAAACGGTATATTTTTGGCAATATCCAATATATTTGGAAAGTAATGTGTTTGAAGTTTCGTAAACCGTCGCTTTCAAAATAGAAAGGGGTAACAATGAAAATACAAGATGTGCATATCGTCATATTATCGAGTATTAAATGGGATTTTCTATGGCAAAGACACCAAATTATAGCGGAATATTTTTCTCAATTTACGCATGTGACCTATGTCGAAACGACGGGGCTTCGAAATCCTGCCCCATTCAAAGCGGTAGAAAGACTTTACCGTGGAATGAGTTTAAATCGGAAACGGAAAAAAAGAGAATCTGGTTCAAATGTAAATATACTACCTCCAATCGTCGCACCACCTACACTAAAATTGTTTAGAACAATTAATCAACATATTTTTACACCATCACTCGCTTCAAAAATATTAAACTACTCCAACAAACCTATTTTATTTATTACTTATTTACCTACTAGTACTTCGCTTTATTTAATGGACGAATTAAATCCAATTACAACGATTTATGACTGTGTGCTGAATTTTGAAAACTTCCCTGGCATTCCTAAGGATATTGTTCAAACAGAAAATGAATTAATTCATAAAGCGGATGCATTGATAGTAGATTCAAAGCATCTTTTTGAGAAGCATACAGGGAAGAAAGCGGTCATTCGGCGAATTCCTTCAGCGGTTGATTTTGAAAGCTTCTCTCGTGCTGCTGGTTTGGCTCATGGGGAGAGTTCGAAGTCAGGAGGAGGAAAGGTGAAGGCGACTTATTTCGGTGGGATAGACCAGTATCGAATGGACTGGGGAGTTATTGAGGAGTTGCTTAAAGCGGGAATAACGGTTGAATTAATCGGCCCTGCACCAGATGGAATTCCGATTAAACATGGTCAATTAATTCATCAAAAACCATTGCCTCACGAGCAATTGCCTTATGCTTTGCAGGATAGTGATGTTCTCATTTTACCTTATAAATTGACTGAGTTTACAAAGGGGACCTACCCAGCGAAATTATTTGAATGCTTTGCAACAGGAAAACCGATTGTCGCGACTCCATTACCAGACTTAATTCCATATGGGGATTTGATTGAAATCGCGGACAGCCCTTCATTATTTACAGAAAAAGTGCTTGCAGCTGTAAGTCGTGATGATGTTTTAAAAAGGACAAGCAGAATTGATTTGGCACGGGAAAATTCATGGGAAGTACGCTGTCAATCCTATGAGCAAGTGTTAGAAGAAGTATTGTTTGAAGTTTCGTTAAATGAATTAGTGAAGATTGGGAGTAGAGGTCGCGATTGAGCCTGGGTTGCTTGCGGTGGTGGGTGAGGGTATGCGTTCGTGACAGTGATGTGTGTAGAGGGGGATGACGATATGTCAAAAGGACAAGTTGCTATTGTGGGGTTTGGCTATATTGGATCAGTCATCGGGACAGTTCTAGCGGATAGAGGCTTTCAAGTCATCGGTGTTGAGAAAAATCCTCATATTTTGGACTGTATCCGAAATAAAAAAAGTCCTTTTAATGAGCCGAGCTTAGAAGAATTAATTCAGAGAACTGTTACTGCAGAGCGACTTTTTGTTTCGGCTGATCCTGCTAGTATTCGAGATTGTGAGACTGTCATTGTTACGGTTGGCACACCACTATCGGATGATTATCGAGCAGATACGACTCAAATTGAAGAAGCAATTAAAGCCATCCGACCATTTCTACAAAAAAATGTCCTTGTCATGATAAAAAGTACCGTCCCGCCATTTACTACAAGTGAACTTGTCGCTCCACTGTTAAGGGAGATTGAAGGGGTGAAAATCGCCTTTTGCCCCGAACGATTGGCTGAGGGAAATGCGATTCGGGAATTTCAATCTATACCTATTGTTGTAGGTGGAGTAGATGAAAGAAGTGGGAAAGCTGCGGCTCTGTTTTGGAAACAGGCATTGGATACAGACGTCATTGAAGTTTCTAGTGCCACAACAGCTGAGATGGTTAAGCTTTCGGACAATCTTTGGATAGATTTAAATATTGCCCTTGCAGGAGAGTTAGCGAAATTAGCGGATCGTTTGGGGATCGATGTGTTGGAAGTTATCGGAGCGGCGAACACGTTGGTGAAAGGTGCTAAAGGGCAGCATGTGAATATATTAACACCTTCTGTCGGAGTAGGGGGCTATTGCTTAACAAAAGATCCGTGGTTTGTGCAGCAGTTAGGTTCTGAATACGGATTAGAACTGTTGTTGCCGAGGACAGGTCGCATTGTGAATGACGGTATGCCACTTTATTCCGCTTCTTTGATTCATAGTCATTTAAGTGAGCGATTTTCTGACCCGAGTCGAGTGAAGATCGCAGTAATGGGCATTTCATTTAAAAACAATACAAGTGATTGCCGATTCACCCCAACAAAACCAGTTATTGATGAACTTTTGAGTTTGGGATACAATTTGGAAATTTGTGATCCATGGACTTCGGAAGAGGATGAAAAATTAGTAGTTGCGGATTTACCGGTTAATAAGAATATTGAAGAGACGATTCGTGAAGCAGATTGTATAGCCTTTCTCGCTGGTCATCAGGAGTTTTATTCATTATCCATTGAACGAATTGCTGAATTGGGGAATGAGCACGCATTGATTTTTGATGGGAGAATGTTCTTTAAGCGAGAGGATATCGAGAAAATGCGCCGGTTAGGTTTAACTTATAAAGGTGTGGGTCGCTAAAAAAGGAAGGTGGAAATGAAGATGAAAAATTCCATTGTCATGGTGACAGGTGGGGCAGGTTTTGTAGGTAGTCATTTAGTTGAGGCATTACTGGCGAATGGAAATGAAGTCCATGTTTTAGATGTGGTACCACTTGAGCAAGCGAAAAATTTACAAGAAGTGCGGGACCATGAGAAATTGCATTATTTTGTAGGGGATTTGCGTAAACAGGAAGATATCGAGCAGTTTTGGCAAAAGGATGCGTCTGTCATTTTCCATCTTGCATCAGTTGTGGGGATTAAACATTACATAAGAGATCCGCTAAGCCTTGTAGATATTGTGGTCATCGGGACAAGACATATTCTTACAGAGGCCGCAAAATATAATACGAAAGTGGTTTTCTCTAGTACAAGTGAAGTGTATGGGAAAAACCCGGAAGTGCCTTGGTCTGAAGAAAGTGATCGTGTTCTCGGGCCTACCTATGTTGATCGGTGGAGTTACGCAACTAGTAAAGCTGTGTGTGAGCATATGCTTTACGGCATGAAGAAACAAAGTGGCTTGCCATTTGTTATTGTTCGTTTCTTCAATGTCTATGGCCCTCGCCAAAATCCTGACTTTGTCGTTTCACAAAGCATATATAAAGCAATGCGCGGCGAACAACCATTGTTGTACGACGATGGAAATATGACGAGATGTTTTACTTATGTGGAGGATATTGTTCGGGGCTTAATGATGGTGGCAGAAAACCCAGCTGCTAATGGTGAGGCCTTTAACTTAGGAAATTCAGTAGAAGTAAACATGCGCTATGTAATCGAGACTGTTCTTGAGATAACAGAAAGTAATGCGGGTTATCAGGAATACTTAACGGAGAAAGAATACGGAAAACAATATGAAGATATTATTCGCCGAATTCCACAAATCGACAAAGCCGCTGAACTACTAGGTTGGAAAGCTGAAATTCAACTAGAAGAAGGTATCCTCAAAACAGTTGAATGGGCAAAACAAAATCAATGGTGGCTAGGGGAAGGTGGGACATTGGGGACAGTAAAAGTGTCCCAACAGTAATCTGGGACATTGGAAGTGGGACGATGGGGACAGTAAAAGTGTCCCAACAATAATCTGGGACAGAAAGCCTGTCCCCAGTGTCCCAACAATAACCTGGGACAGTAAAAGTGTCCCAACTAAAATGGGGCAGAAAACATGTCCCAATCAAATCTAGTAGGGGGAAATGATTTGAAAATATATGAACTACTGGGGACAGTCTTTCTGTCCCAACAAAAGTGGGACAGAAAGACTGTCCCTGTTGTCCCGCCCCTGATCAAATCTAGTAAGGGAGAATGGCTATGGAAATATATGAACTACTAAATATTATTAAAAAAAGAATAGTTCTTATCATTTGTATTTTTATTTTCATTGTTAGTGGAACAACAGTTGCTAATTTTTTTCTTCTCCCTGAAATATATGAAGCAAAGTCTCAAATTTTAGTAAATCAAGCCCCTAGAGAAATAGACTTCGTCACTACATACGTTGAGACCGATATTCAATTAATCGAAACATACAATGAAATTATCAAAAGTCCAGCAATTTTAGATAAGGTTGTGGAAAAGTTAAAATTGGACGAAGAATCTGAAGAATTAGCTGAGAAAATTACCGTCTCTAATAATGATCGATCAAAGGTTGTGACAATCAAAGTAGAAGACCCTTCCCCTCAACGTGCAGTCAATCTCGTGAATACGATAGCGGAAGTTTTTAAACATGAAACACCTACGCTCATGAAATTAGATAATGTCAATATTTTAGCGAAGGCTAAATTTACGGAATCGATGAAACCTGTGAAGCCGAAAAAAATGCTCAACATTGCGATCTCAATAGTAGTCAGTATTTTCATAGGTGCAGGATTAGCTCTACTAATCGAACATTTTGATTCCAGAGTGAAAAATGAAGATCAGGTTGAAAAAATTGTAAATGCTCCAGTCATTGGTTATGTCAGTCCTTTTTCAACGAGAAACCGAAAGAAATCATATGGAAGGAGGAAACGGGTTGCAAAGAAAAAAGGTGAATGAAAAAGTAAATACAAAACCAAGAAATCTCATTAATTTGACCGAATCAAAATCCTATATTTCAGAACAATTTCGAACAATTCGCGCCAATATTAACTTCATCCTTAAAGACAAAGAACTTAAAACAATCGTCATCACTTCCTCCATTCCCGGTGAAGGAAAATCGACTAATGCAGCCAATATTGCGGTTGCCTTTGCGCAAGAAGGGAAAAAAGTACTTTTAATTGATGCAGATATGCGTAGACCGACAATCCATTACACCTTTTACTTACAAAATGAAACAGGGCTATCGAATGTCTTAACTAGAACAGCCCAACTCCAAGATACCATACAAGAGACACCTATCAATGGTCTAAATATTATTACGAGTGGCCCCATCCCACCTAACCCAGCTGAACTTTTAGCATCCAGTTACCTAGAACAATTGCTTGACGTAGTCCGTTCGGATTATCAAATCATCATATTTGACTCACCACCAATCCTATCAGCTTCCGATGCCCAAATCCTGTCTAATAAATGCGACGGTACCGTTTTAGTCGCAAACATAAATACTCTCAATAAAAACGATTTAAAGAAGACAACTCACAGTCTTCAATCCTCCAAAGCAAATTTACTTGGCGTCATATTAAACAATTATAAAATCGGGAAACCGAGTAATTATTATTATGATTAGGGTGGAGTTAGCGAGAAAAAGACTTGCTCAAACTATGCATTGAATAAAGAATGTATTACTGAAATGAAATCCTTTACCTTTGATGAAAAGGTTTGGGATTTTTTTATTTGTGATGGAAATGGCGTCATGGAATTTAAGTTTTGTTCCGAATGTTTTTTAGTTTTTTATTTCTTTATTTCTTTATTTCTTTATTTCTTGTAACATTTGCCTAGTCCATTGAATAATTATTTTTTAACAGTATTTTCGCGGATTGATTAAATTAAGTGAAACTGGTGAAAAATAGAAGTAAGATATTCCGTGGAAAAGGGTTGGTTGGATTGAATGATGATGGGCTTTTGATGGAGAAGCAAACAAATGCCGCTGCAACCGTGTCATTTTCGAATGCCATTTTGGGTTTATTTCTAAGTTTTATCCCTTTTGTTGGTTGGATATTTGCTCCGATTTGGATGATCGCGATTTTATTTGGCATGGTAGGCCTAATGAAAGGGCATAACCGCCGCCTTGCGGTTTATGGGATTTTGATCGGCTTATTTACTTTTGCTTATAAAATTGTGTTGTTTCAATTCGTATAGGTTCCTTTCACTTAGCTCCGTAAAATTCTGTCGAGTTTTAATGGGAGCTTTTTTTGTGCCCTGATTTCTACCTTCCACAGTGCCTTCAAATATCCGAGTTAGCCTTTTTATTTCCAATGCCCCATTTACCACCTACTCGTATTCCCTAAATAACTTATATTCACATCGATTGGCACCAATACAGTGCTATTTTACTATGATAAATATAATGGGTAAGTAATTTTTTAATGGAAATTTATTTTCTATGTCGATAGTTGGTTGATGTTATTCGTTTAACAGACCATTCAAGCTTCAACAATTCAGAAAGGTGAGTAAATTGAAAGAGAGATTGGTAGTAATTTTTGGCTAAATGACACTCCCGTTGAACATTTTACTGAAATACCAAATTGGTTAAAAAATATGGGAATATAGTACTCACTTCATTGGGTAGGGGAGCCATCACATTATTATTAGAGCAGGTTAACCCAACAAATAAATCTGTTCTTTTGCCTGAATATATTTGTGATTCTGTTATTGCCCCTTTTCGTGAAAATGGATATACATGTCATTTTTATGAAATGAACTTCCAAGTACTACTCGATGGTTTAAGTAATCTAAATTTTCTATCAACACCAGTAAAAGAACTCAAGGATGTCGTGTGGTTCTATGTGACCGAATGAGCGAGAAATCGGATTGAAAGGAAACATAGAGCCGTTCTATGTGACCAAACGCACAAGAAACCGAGGTGAAAGGTAACATAGAAGTGTTCTAAGTGACCGAATGAGCAAGAAATCGGGTTGAAAGGAAACATAGAGCCGTTCTATGTGACCAAACGCACAAGAAGCCGAGGTGAAAGGTAACATAGAAGTGTTCTAAGTGACCGAACGTTCGAGAAATTGGGTTAAAAGGTAACATAGAAACACTCTACGTTACCCATCGCGATTCAAATCACACCACGAACCACACCACAAACCAAACCCCACGCACACTCCCAACTTCTCACTTTTCCCCTCATGTAATCTCGGAGAATGAATCAGGAAGTAGGTATGGAGCTTGAAAGTATCGATTCATCAACCAAACTATTTACCTTGGATCGGCTATTTTAATAAATTAGATCAATCAAATTGTTTTGTTTTTCTAGATAAAGCGGATGTTTTAAAAGGTAGTGTATTAAACAGAAATTATATTTTATACCCCAACGGAAAAACGCTTTTAACCGTCCCGTTAAAAAAAAGGAGAGAAAGCGATTCATCAAGTTCAAATCCATAGAGATTATTCGATCAACAAGGAATCCATTAGTGAAGGATTTGTGATTCCGGCCAGACACTCAAATTCACTGTTGCCAAGCATGAAAATTAATATCTGGCACCAGCCAAATCCCCAAACAACCAAACTAAGTATAAGGATGAAATTGATTCTTCCATTGAAAATATTTTACAGGAGGGAAATGCCGCCAAAAAAGCTGAGTATCCCGACAATTTTTCAAATAATCCCGCCAAAAAAGCTGAGATTCCCGACAATATCAAACAGTTACCAGTTAACTAAAATATATAGCAATAAATTTTTATTTTATAAGAAAATTTTTAACAAAAATGTATCTGTGTGAAAGATTGGAGTAAATAATCCCGCCAATATTAACATATCACTTTCGTCTAAGCGATGGACTTTATTGAAAGTTTTTTTATATTCCACAAAACAAACCATAATCTCACACCAAACAACCCAAAAACCGAACAATTATGTTAAGATTGTACAAGATGTTATTAGAAAGAGTGATTAATTAAATGAAAGTAATTTTTATTGGAGATATTGTTGGATCGATTGGTCGAGATGCGGTTGAGAAATATTTGCCACGATTGAAGAAAAAATATCAACCTGATGTTGTAATTGCAAATGGTGAGAATGCTGCAGCAGGTCGTGGGATTACATATAACATTTATCAACAATTACTACAGGCGGGCGTTGATGTGATTACGATGGGGAATCACACTTGGGATAATAAAGACATTTTTGAATTTATCGATGATGCGGATTATCTAATTCGTCCTGCGAACTTTTCTAAGGAAGCGCCGGGTAAAGGGATGGTTCAAATTGAAAAGAATGGCGTGACATTGTCTGTTATTAATCTTCATGGTCGAGTATTTTTACCGCCACACGACGATCCATTTGCAGTAGTTGATGAACTCGTTGAGAAAGCACGCAAAAAATCTCCATTAGTGTTCGTTGACTTCCACGCAGAAGTAACGAGCGAAAAAATTGCGCTTGGTTGGCACCTTGATGGCCGCGTATCAGCGGTGGTTGGTACACATACGCATGTGCAAACAGCGGATGCACGCATTTATCCAGGAGGAACAGCGTATATCACAGATGTTGGTATGACAGGTCCTTACGATGAAATTTTAGGTATGACTAAAGAAAGCGTCATCTACAAATTCCAAACAAACATGCCATCTCGCTTCGAAGTTCCAAAAAAAGGCCGCGAAGTATTAAGCGGATTCTTTGTTAATATAGATGATAAAACCGGCAAAGCAATTTCATGCGAAAGAATCTATATTAATGCGGATTATCCATTTGAGGGGTAATTTCGGTGGGGATTCATCCTTGTGAATAAGGGGATTAAAGGACGAAATAAGAGAGAAATCTAGGTTAAATGTCCAATAATAGCGTGATAATGGACAAAACCCGAGGGAAATCCAAGGTAATGTCCAATAATAGGGTAATAATGGACAAAACCCGAGGGAAATCCAAGGTAAATGTCCAATAACAGGGGAATAATGGACAAAACACAAGTAAGTTCTAATTAAAATGTCCAATATTAGTCTTTATTGTTCAAAAGAGGTCATTATTTAGAAAACCTACGTAAGAAAAGATATTTCCAATGAAACACAATGAAAAAAAGAGTTATCTAGAATGCGAAAATCTCTAGATAACCCTTTTTATTTCAAACTAAAAACTTCTATTAATGCTAGCTTTAACACAAACTGTCACAACTGATTCTCCATAAAACACATTAAAATCTCCCAAAAAATTTAGAAAAAATAAATTTCCAAAAGCAACAATTTCATTTTGTTTTTATTCTATTTGACTAAGAGGCAGCATAAATTATGATACGGACACAAACTTATAGTCCTTTGAATGAACGAAACCACATATACCGTTTCATTCAACAAACACATTATAAAGCTCTATGGGGAGGAATAGTTGTGGATTCATTAAAAGTATCGTCTCGCTCTAATCCAAATTCTGTTGCAGGTGCGCTAGTTGCTGTCATTCGTGAGCAAGGTTACGCAGAGATGCAAGCAGTTGGTGCAGGTGCATTAAACCAAGCAGTGAAAGCAGTAGCAATTGCTCGCGGCTTCGTTGCACCAAGTGGAACAGATTTAATTTGTGCTCCAGCATTTGCAGATATTACGATTGCTGGCGAAGACCGAACAGCATTGAAACTTGTTGTTGAAAAACGTACAAGATAAATCGTTCAAAGTGACAATAAAAAGGTGGCCCAAAAGTAGAAAGACGGCTTTTGTGGTCGTCTTTTTATTTTGTAAATAGGGTGGTGGCAATTGTATTAAGGGCTATCTGCAAAATTGCCATGATTAATAACAGTTCCTAAGAATGTTTCCAGCAAGTAGAAATATACATATAAAAGGTGATTCAAATAAAATTAATAAGTAATCTAATATTTTTATTACTCGGCAGTCTTTCATTTGTGATCGGTGTTTTAGGAATTGTTCTTCCTCTTCTTCCAGGTGTGCCATTTTTAATTTTGTCTGCATTGTGTTTTGCGAAAAGCTCAAAACGGTTAGATCGAAAGTTTAGAAGAACGCAATTGTATAAAAAGTATGTAAGAGCATTTCTTTACAATAAAGGACTTACGCGAAAAGAAAAAATCCGCATAAATTTAGTAGCGGATTTCTTCATTATTATGACTATTATTTATGTGGACATCCTTTGGGTAAAGCTTGTTTTGATCCTTCTTGCACTGTACAAGCACTATTATTTCATCGTGAGGATCAAAACAATTTAGGTACTTCGGATCAATCCAAAATTTATCTTTCTTTCACTGGGAACCAGCCCGGCACATTTAAGATTCTATGCCACAAGCCATTTGGTACCACTAATTCTTCTTGTTGGTCAGGGTAGATGACTGTGGAGATTTCATTTTCTCTACCTTCTTCTACCTTTTGAACCCAATCAGGATCCACAATAATTTCTCTTCCTAATGCGATCAGTCCAACCCCTGTGTCCAATGCTTTTTTAGCATCTTCAGCAGTAATGATTGATCCGACACCAATTAACGGAACTCGATTATTAATTGTTTCTAATAAATACTCAATACGCGATTTACTTAAATCTTCTACACCGACTCTTGGTGTTGAGTGGAATTCACCTAATGAAACATGGAGATAATCGAGACCTTTATCTGCTAAAACATCAACAAAAGCTAGTGTATCTGCCATTGTAATCCCAGGTGTTTCAGGCTCCTCTGGTGAGAATCTATAGCCTACGATAAATGGAAATTTCGCATAAGTTGCGACAACGCTTTTTACTTTATCAATTACTGCGAGTGGGAAAGTCATACGCTTTTCAAGGCTTCCACCATAACGATCCTCACGTCTATTTGAGTGAGGTGAGAAAAATTGTTGAATTAGATAGCCGTTTGCACCATGAATCTCAACGCCATCAAAACCTGCTTCAATTGCACGTCTTGTCGTTTCACCAAATGCCTCAATAATTTCCTCAATTTCTGATTCTGTTAGAGCTTTCGGTGTTTTCATACCCGGTCTTTCAGCAGGTACTGCGCTTGCACTGTAAATTTCACCATTTGGAACTATGTCAGGAGGAGATAATCGACCACCATGATAAATTTGCAGAACTGCTTTTGCACCTTGTTCTTTAATGGAAGTAGCTACCCGACTTAAACTCGGAATTAATTCATCTCGGTCAGCTGCGAATTGCCCCGGAAACCCTTTCCCATTAGCTATCACATATGTACACGCTGTAATAAACATGCTTACACCATGTGAACGTCGTGCATAATATTTCAATTCATCCTCTGACACGGTACCATCTGGATTTGAGGAATAGTGTGTCATAGGTGCTACTACTATGCGATTCTTAAGCTCAACCTTATTTGGTAGTGTAATAGTGGAAAATAAATCTTTATATCGTTCGTTCATCGTATTCGCTCCAAACTTTTTTATTCTTCCTTTAATAAAATACCGTTATGTGAATGGGTTTTCAAATAGGTTGCTTGGTGGGGGATTAAAGTGGCTTGATATGTATGTGATCGTACAAATAAATTTCATGTTGAAAGGTAACATAGAGCCAGTCTAAGTGACCAAACACAAAGAAATTTAGGATGAAAGGTAACATAGAACCAGTCTAAGTGACCAAACACAAAGAAATTTAGGATGAAAGGTAACATAGAGCCGATCTAAGTGACCAAACACAAAGAAATTTAGGATGAAAGGTAACATAGAACGACTTTAACTGCCCACACTCGAAGTATTTCGTAACTAAATGTAACATAGCGTTTTAATCCTATACTTAAATCCCATCACCCCAACAAAAAAAGGCTAGCTCATCCTAAGCTAGCCCCAATTTCATTATCTAATTCTTCTTACATCTCCGTAGTTGAGATCAATTTATTCACTTTCCATGAGCCGTTTTCATTAATTACTTCTGAGACAGTTTCGAATGTCTTAAAGGACTCGGAATCTGGATAGTAAATAATAACTTCATCTATCGTTTTGACGTTATATGTTCCATTGCCGTTATCTACAACGTCCACCACTTGAGTTGAAATAAATTCTTCAGTTATGCCTTCATTTACTAAGTATGCAATATAATCTTTTGCTTCTTTGTAGCGAGGCCCGCTTGCAGATAAATACGGACTCATGTAAGAAATGTCACCATAATTGATGGCATCGATACTTGCATAAGAATAAATTTCCATGAACTCTTGTAATTCTGCACGTAATGCATTCGTTGCCATAGCTGTAACTGCATCTGCACTTGGTTCGTAAACTTTGCCTGAACCTTCTAATGTTGCAGTAGATTCTACAGCTTCATGGTTGGACATTTCAATGTAACTTACTTTCCATTCTTTTGCAGTCTCGTCGAATGCTAGTCCGACATAAGAATGTAACTCGTAATCTTCTAATGCAGGTAAATCTTCACCTGCTTCAAAGAATGCGTAAGAATAATCAAACATTGTATGGATCATGAGAAGCCCATCGTAGAACCACGTAGCTTCCTCGTTAATGTCAACTTTATTAAGCTTACCAGTGTAGAATAAATTTTCTTGAACTAATGGATCAATTTCATAGTAAAGGAAATCTTCCTTTAAAACATCAGTTGCACTTGTAAACACATCCGTTGATAATTGTGCTTTCGCATTTTGCATTTCTTCACCGAATGTTAAAAGAGTATCTTTAATCTCTTCAATTGCCGCCTCAGTAACAAATGCTGCATCTACTTCAATGTAACTAGATTCAAGCGGATATTCCTCAGATTCTACTTCTCCCCAAGGATAGTTGACTACTACTTTCACTTTTTGTGATCCATCTAAGAAAATAGGACCGAAATAGTCTGAGTCGCCATATTCATCAATCTCAACTTTGTGATCATTCACAAGTAAATAACTATCTTCCATTACATAGCTATCATAATTCATAACGTAGACACTTGCTTCACCAATCGGTAACTCGTCCATCCAAACTTCTCCGGAATAAAGGTTTGATAATTCAAGTTCAATATCCGTAGTAGATTTACCAAAATTATTGTCCAAGCTGACATTCACTGTATAAATACCAGGAAGTAGGGGACCGTATTTAATGCCTTCACTGTCTTTTTTATCTTTCACTTCAGTTTTATTAAATTTCATAGCAAGTCCATCAGTTGGGCCATAATAATAAGCATACTGGTCGACTGCTTCCACTTTGTGCATTTGGAAAATGCCGATGAATTTACCTTCTTTTTCAACTGAAATAAAATCTTCTAATTCATTTTTCTTTAAAGTTTTAGCTAGTTTTAAAAATGCTTCAACTTCACTTTTTGTTGCGGCAGAGCCGTTTTCATGCATTAATAGTTTTTCTAATTGCCCAGCGTCTTCGTTTTCAATGGCTTTGTAGAAACGGTTTTCCGTAGAATCTTTTGAAAAATACATATTTGCCCAAATCGAAAAGCCAATCAGTAGGACAGCCAATGCCCCAACAGCACCAATAATGAGTTTTTGCTGCTTTGACATTGGCTTTTTAGCTTTATGAGGCTTCGCTGGTGCGTTTGTTCGCGTTTGTGATTGAGATGTAGTCGCCTGCGTTTGTTCAGGTTGTTGTATTTCGATAAGCTTTGTACCACAATTAGTACACATTTTATCGCTCATTTTTGCTTCATGACCACACTCTTGACAGAATCTTTTCATCTTGAAACCTCTTTATTTGTTAATTTGATAATTGATTAATTGATTACTATAAACCGAAGTTCATATATTGCCCAATCGTATTCGATAGGAAAATATTGTTGAGAATATAATAAAACACTGAGAATAAAACAATATAAAGTATATATGCATAGAATGGGTCAATTGTTTTAGAACGAGTTCCTAATAATCGTGTGATCATGTATAAAGGAACTGCTATAAGTGCTATAAACAATGAGATCATAAAGAAAATCATTGCAAAATTATAAACATTAATCACTAAGAAAATAGCTGCTAGAGCTAATAAAAGTAGTGATGGAATAATCAGTGCTCCATAGTTGCTAATAAGTTCTTTAAATGATACATCTGGTCCAAACAATTTATTAATAATTAGTAGTGCAACAATTACAAGTGCAACTAAAATAATAATCGCAATGAATCCAGAAAAGAAAATCTGGAAGAACTGAGAACCTGCATTGTATGCACCCATAGAAAATGCGCTAACAAATTGGTTTGCTACAAAGAATAGAGATAAACCAAAAATAATTGCGTAAAGTACGATAGATATAATTCCGTTTACAAATTGGCTTTCTCCTCGTCCAAAAATAGTCGATGGACTTTTTAGGTACTCTCCAAAATAGCTAAAGAACATTTTTGATTGATCTTTTACACGCTCAACATGAACATTCGGTTGTGCTGGAGCTTGCTGATATGGTTGTTGATACTGTCCGTTTTGTTGATATGGTTGTTGTTGGAAATTTTGGCCTTGTTGTTGGAACGGTGGTTGTTGAAATGGCGGTTGACCTGGTTGTTGAAAGTTTGGTGTAGGTTGACCTTGGTTACCTGGATGTGCTGGCTGAGCTGGTTGTACAGGTTTTACAGGCTGTCCCGGATGACCTTGGTGACCCGTATTCTGATTTGGTGTTGGTGTGCCTACATTATTTGTAGCAGCAACATCAGTCAATGTCCCACCACATTTTGCGCAGAAGTTTCCAGTTTCCTGGACATTTCCACATGCGAAACAATTCTTCATAATGGTTTTCCTCTCTCGCTTTCATTTTAATTTATACAATATATGTAACTAAAGATAGAGATATATGACTTAAAGTTCAAAATTACTTTTTTCCTAGAACTTTTACAAAATCTCCTTTCTATATCATATATTGCAATTCCATAACAAACAATGTTTTTTCTTTAAAATTTCAATATATTATTTCAATATAATTATCGAAATTTATGAAAATGAATTATTATGGCTTCAATGGGAATTGCTCATACTATTTACAATTTGGTGAACACCATTTTCAGTCAAAGGTCTGATTTTGTTTTTCTATAGTAGATTTTAGATACCTTAACAAAGTTTCACATGTTATATTAATGAAGGAAATAAATAAAGATGGATTTTAAGGAGTTGTTATCATGTTACATCAGCTTTCATGGAAAGTCGGTGGGCAACAAGGGGAAGGTATTGAGAGTACAGGTGAAATTTTCTCAATGGCTATGAATCGTTTAGGATATCACCTATACGGTTACCGTCATTTCTCTTCTCGTATCAAAGGTGGCCATACGAACAATAAAATTACAGTACGTCCTACACCAGTCCGTGCAATCGCGGATGATTTAGATATATTAGTTGCTTTCGACCAAGAAACAATCGACGTGAACTATAAAGAATTAACAGAAAACAGCATTATTTTAGGAGACTCAAAATTTGATCCTGTAAAACCAGAAGATTCAAAAGCTCCTTTATTTAGCGTACCTTTCACTGAAATCGCTTCAGAACTAGGTACTTCATTGATGAAAAACATGGTTGCCATTGGTGCAACTAGTGCATTAATGAATTTGGACAATAAAGTATTCCAAAGCGTAGTTGACGAAATCTTCGGCCGTAAAGGGGAAGAAGTAGTTAAGAAAAACATGGAAGCGATCGAACGCGGTCATGCAGCAATGAGTGAATTGCTTGGTGAGCGTGTAGGTGAGTGGGAGTTAGAACCTGCAGATGGTAAACGCCGTATGTTCATTATTGGAAACGATGCAGTAGCATTAGGTGCCCTTGCTGCGGGAAGTCGCTTCATGGCTGCTTACCCAATCACACCTGCTTCTGAAATTATGGAATATATGATTAAAAAACTTCCTCAATTTGGTGGAGCAGTTATTCAAACTGAAGATGAAATTGCAGCTGCGACAATGGCGATCGGTGCAAATTACGGTGGCGTTCGAGCATTCACTGCGTCAGCGGGACCTGGTTTATCATTAATGATGGAATCAATCGGTCTTTCTGGTATGACAGAACAACCGTTAGTTATTTTTGACACACAACGTGGAGGTCCATCAACAGGTCTTCCAACGAAACAAGAACAATCTGACCTGATGGCGATGTTCTACGGTACTCACGGAGAAATTCCGAAAGTCGTCATTGCACCATCAACGATTGAAGAAGCGTTCTTTGATACAATTCAAGCATTCAATATTGCAGAAGAATTACAATTACCAGTAATCGTGTTAACGGATTTACAATTAGCGCTTGGTAAACAAACGTCTGATCCATTTGATTATTCAAAAATCGAAATCCGCCGCGGTAAAATTGTGGATAGTGAACTTCCAGAGCCAGAAAATAAAGATTACTTCAAACGCTATGAAAACACGGATGACGGCATTTCGCCACGTGTATTACCTGGAACACCAAACGGAATTCACCATGTAACAGGTGTTGAGCACGACGAAACAGGTAAACCAAACGAAGCACCAGGAAACCGTAATGTTCAAATGGACAAGCGCTTCCGTAAATTAGATTACTTAAACTTTGATACACCAGTTTACGTAAACGCACCTCATGAAGAAGCGGACATTTTAGTAGTTGGATTTAACTCAACTCGCGGTGCAATCGAAGAAGTGCAAGAACGTTTGAGTGCTGACGGTGTGAAAGTAAACCACGCACATATTCGTCTGTTATTCCCATTCCCTGCGGCTGAAGTAGCTCCTTTAGTAGCTGGAGCGAAAAAAGTTGTTGTTGTAGAAAACAATAAAACTGGCCAACTTGCAAACATTTTGAAAATGAATGTTGGCGGTCACGATAAAGTTAAGAGCATTACGAAGTATGACGGTACTCCGTTCTTACCACGTGAGCTTGAAAATAAAGTAAAGGAGCTGCTTGACTAATGGCTACATTTAAAGATTTTCGTAACTCAGTGAAACCTAACTGGTGTCCAGGCTGTGGCGACTTCTCAGTGCAAGCAGCCATCCAACGCGCTGCAGCAAATGTCGGCATCGAACCTCACGAATTAGCAGTTGTTGCTGGTATCGGTTGTTCAGGTCGTATCGCTGGTTACATTAACTCATACGGATTCCACGGAATTCACGGTCGCGCACTTCCTTTAGCTCAAGGTTTAAAAATGGCAAACCGCGATTTACACGTAATCGCTTCTGGTGGTGACGGTGACGGTTTCGCAATCGGTATGGGTCACACTGTACACGCAATCCGTCGTAACATCGATATCACTTATGTTGTAATGGATAACCAAATCTATGGTTTAACAAAAGGTCAAACTTCACCTCGTTCTGCACAAGGTTTCATTACTAAGTCGACGCCAGGTGGAGCAATCGAGCCTTCATTAAAACCTTTAGAAGTTGCTTTATCTTCAGGAGCAACATTCGTAGCACAAGGTTTCTCAACAGACATTAAAGAATTAACAGCGTTAATCGAAGAAGGAATCAAACACAAAGGCTTCTCCTTCATCAACGTATTCAGCCCATGTGTCACTTACAATAAAGTAAACACATATGACTGGTTCAAAGAACACTTAACAAAATTAAGTGACGTTGAAGGCTACGACTCTTCTGACCGCGATCTAGCAATGCGCACAGTCATGGAAAAAGAAGGTCTAGTAACAGGTATCATCTACCAAGACAAAGAAACACCATCTTACCAAGAAAAACTTGACCGCTATTCTGAAACACCTCTGTCTGACGCAGACCTTGCGTTAAGTGAAACTGATTTTGATAAGTTGGTTAAGGAGTTTATGTAATTTAGTGGCTTTGGGTCGCTCACTGAGTTACGGTGAGCGAGTTTTGCGGCTTGAAGGTGGCGCCCCCTCGGGTTGAGGGGGCTTTTATGTTTGATTTCTTTTTCTGCCGCGGGTGGAGTTTGGGATGATATTTGTCTGTTTACGCGCTGATGAAGTAACTGCTTGTCTTTTATAATTTGTTTTGTGGTTCTCAGTGACCAAATCGAGGGGGAAATTGGATGAAAGGTAACATTGAAAAGTTCTAAGTGACCAAACACCATGAAAATGAGTATGAAAGGTAACATAGAAAAGTTCTAAGTGACCAAACACCATGAAAATGGGTATGAAAGTTAACATAGAAGAGCTCTAAGTGACCAAACACCATGAAAATGGGTATGAAAGGTAACATAGAAGAGCTCTAAGTGACCAAACAACCTGAAAATGGGTATGAAAGGTAACACAGAAGAGCTCTAAGTGACCAAACACCATGAAAATGGGTATGAAAGGTAACATAGAAGAGCTCTAAGTGACCAAACACCCGAAAATGGGTATGAAAGGTAACATAGAAGAGCTCTAAGTGACCAAACACCCTGAAAATAGGTATGAAAGGTAACATAGAAGAGTTCTAAGTGACCAAACACCATGAAAAAACCAATGAAAGGTATCATAGTGATGGTCGAAGCATTATCTCTTAGAGAAAACAACAACTTCATTATTCATAGTAAGTCCAACGTTGTATTCCATATGCTTTAAAGTTGTTTTCAAGTATATTTCTAATACTCTTCCTAGACTCCACCACCCTACACCAATCATAGATCGCACTTGTTGTAATCCTCCGCTCCGGAAACAACATCCTAAACTCCCTCACACTCCGCAACACCGCTGATGTAACTGATTCACTATGACCGCACCCCAAGCAAACCAATCTCCGCCCCTCAACCGTAACCAAAAAAGATCCGCACCCTGCACAAGTAATCCCCTTTTTCAACTGTTCATAATCGTATTCTGGGATTTGTGAGTATGGTGACTTCGGCAAATGAAGGGTAAGTAAATTTTGAGCTAATAACTTGTCTTTTTTTGTAATCCTACTCTGTGTAGAATCAAATTGTTGTAAGAAGCGGTTTATTTGTGATGAGAAAATTATGGATTTATCCATTGGGGATTGATATAAAGTAAATTCCGGGTTAATAAATACAACGAAAGATTTAATGGGGTATTTAAATCCATTTTTATGGAGCATTTGGCTCAACAATGATTCTGAACGCATTAATTGGGGGATGGGGTTCACAATGTCCACTTCTTTTGATTTCATTGGGAAGATCTTTTTATTCGTCGAATCATAATAAAAATCACCCTCAAAATTTTTAATCTCAAAAACGAAAACAGTATCTGATTTCAGGATCAATGAATCTAGTTGAAATGTTTTCTGATTCACGGTAAACAATAAATCATTAATAATGAGGCAATCGCATTGAAGATTCACCAAGTAACTATCAAACATCAATTCTCCCTCATAACCTTTCTTCAGATTATAGTAATGAAGGCGATCCTTTTCGGCTAAGGTCATTCGCTGATCTAGCACTCTTAATAATTGAAGTTCCTCTGATTCCTTTCGATTTTTTATGATCAAAATCTCCCACATCCTTAACAAAATTAATATTACCTCTTATTTTATTAAAGATTTTATTAGAATCAATGAGTTGTCTAAAACTAATAAATTCAAGCATAATTCTCTACCGAAAATCTAATTTTCACCACAAATGGATTCTAAGGAACACCCTCGCTAATCCAGATTTCATCTAATATAAACCACTAAAACATCCAAAATGAAAATACTCCAAATCTCTGAAATCCACCCATTTCACCTATCAAAAACTCAAATTTCAACCCAGCCGCCTCAATGTGAATAAAATTTACAATAACTTAACCGCATCTTTACAAATACTCAAATATTTTCCTGTATGCTCAATTCATAGCAATATGTGTTTATAGAGAGGACGTTTGACAGTGAAAATATCGCGCTATATAAAAGTTAAAGATCGATTAATTATGTTGATGATTGTGTGTATTATTTCGAATGTAATTTTAGCGATTTTCAGCATTGATTATTTAAGAAAAATGGAAAATAATTCGGTACTCATGTACGAACAACGTTTACTTGCGATGAATGCATTTACAGATTTTGACCTGGCCATTGATCAAGAGGATTTTGATAAAGCTAATGAGATACATAGCACTTTAAACGCTTTTCAATTTGATGCGAAAATGGAGCTGTACATAAAAAATTTAAAGACGGAATTGGAAAATCAGAATATCGATGAAATTTTGGCCATCTCAGAAGAAACGCAGCTTTATATTGTGGATCGTGCAAAAGCACAAATCGAGGCATATAAAAAAGACATTTCCTTTGGTTACTTCCTTTTAATTGCGGTTTCCATCGTCATGATTGCTATCGTTGTTTATTTCAGTGTGGGAGGTTCTCGAGCGGTAACGAAACCTACTAGAGAATTAAAAAAATTATTAAAGCGCGCTGGGCAAGGGGACTTTACGAAAACCGCGAATTATGATTCAAAAGATGAACTTGGTGAAGTAATGAGAAGTTACAATGAAATGGCATCCGAAGTAAATGAGTTATTAAAAACTGTACAAAAAAGTGCGAAGTCAGTTGATGAATCGAATTTACGTTTGCAACAGGCATCGGAACAAACAACAGCGGCAGCCATTCATATTTCAAACGACGCTAACGATTTAACAAAATCAACCGAAAGATCAACTGAACAATTAATACTAAATACAGCTGCTATTCAAGAAATCTTTACTGGAATTGAATATATTGCTACCAAAATACTATTTATTGAATCTATTATGAAAGATACAGAAGTTGAAGCTAATAATGGCGTTGAATTCATCTCTCATAATAAGGAAAAAATGCAAGAAATCGAAGTGGCTGTGAAGAAAACAAATGAAAGAATGCTTATCTTAGCGAGTCACACAAAAGAAATTGGACAAGTAATTCAAATGATTAATTCTATTGCAGAGCAAACGAATTTACTTGCTTTAAATGCTGCAATTGAAGCAGCGCGTGCAGGGGAATATGGAAAAGGCTTCAGCGTTGTAGCCGACGAAGTTCGAAAACTAGCGGAACAATCAGTTCAATCAACAAAAGTAATCGAAAATATCGTTGAACAAATCCAATTTGATTCGAAAGAGTCAATCCAATATATGAAAAATGCGATAGAATCCGTTTTTTCCGGAATTGAAACGACCGACCAAGGTGCTACTAAATTTGTTCAAATAGCTGAAAGTGTAAAAGAATTAAGTCCGTACATTGTTGAAGTATCTGCGACGATTACTCAAATCAAACAAAACACAAAAGAAGTTGCCGATCACTCAACCGAACTAAGCAATTTATTTGATCTAAACACCGAAAGCATTAAACAAGTTTCTGCATTAACAGTCGAACAGCTAAACGCAACCCGCGATATGCATGAAGAAATTCAAAAAATAACACGAAACATCCGCTCACTAACTCATTCAATCAAAAGGTTTACGGTGAATTGAGAATTGGGTTAAATCTGTTTAGTATTATTTTGAGATATTCATAGAAGTTCAAAATATAACAAAATGAAGATTATCTAGGTCTATTTTATATTCAAATTTTAAAATTCACAAGAAAATTTCGACTTGAAAAACACGTGTAAACACATAGCTTTTTATCATAGATTTCCCTCTATTTGGATTAGATAATAGTTAAAATGTTAAAACTATGTTGATATAAATATTAGTCTAATTGTAATAATATGATAATGTCGGGGATTTTTAAATTTTATCGGGATTAATTGTAAAAATGTCGGGATTCTATCCGAAATTGTCGGGAATCTCAGCAAAAATGTCGGGAATAATCTAAACTATTATTCGAGAAAGTATATTCCAGTTTAAAAGAGGTACCCAAATTGAAAAATAATGTCATTGATTTTATTTCAATAAAAAATAAAAGAATAAATGAACAATTACATAAAGTGTTTAGTAAAGCGAATTCTTTGAAGAATGCAGAGGAAATTCATCGATTAGTTCAGGAGAAGACGGTGGCGGTGCAGGATCATAAATTTTTCCTGGCTTTTCTTAACATACTTGAGGATCAGAAAATAGAGCCCGTTGCTATTTTTCGAGACGTTCTAAAACTACCAAAGCACCAATTTGAAGATAAGTATATGATGAATTGGGATTCTGTTGTGCAGCTTTGTTTTACTTTTCTTGCGATAATAAAGGAAAGTGATCCAGCGCAGTATGAGCAATTCATCTCACAAGGTTCGTAAATTCCAATGTAAAATATGTCAAATCCGTATTATTTCAAGCCTTCATATTGTCCTTTCTAGTAGCTATTCGTTATAATAATAAAATGGAATTCGAATGTGCAAAACGCGACGTTAAAAATTAATTCACAAAACGCGATGTGCATATGAAAATATATAATTTTTTCGAACCCAACTGAAAGGAGTACTCCGTTCGATGAATGAAGAACAACGTGTAGCGAGTCAGCAAGTAAATCAACCAAAACCAACTAACTCCAAAACTGAAAAAGATTATAGTCAATACTTCGAACGCGTGATTACAGCGCCATCTTTAAAAGAAGCGAAAAAGCGTGGGAAAGAAGAAGTAAAATATCATAAAGATTTCCAAATTCCTGAAGAATTCAAAGGTATGGGCGAAGGACGTAAATTCTTCATTCGTACATATGGTTGCCAGATGAATGAGCACGACTCTGAAGTTATGGCGGGGATTTTCATGGAGCTTGGTTATGAACCAACTGATAACATTGAAGAAACAGATGTCGTACTATTAAATACTTGTGCGATTCGTGAAAATGCGGAAAACAAAGTATTTGGTGAGCTGGGCTATTTATTGAAATACAAACGTGAAAATCCTGAAATGTTAATCGGGGTTTGTGGATGTATGTCCCAAGAAGAATCTGTTGTCAATAAAATCTTAACTCAATACCAACATGTTGATATGGTATTTGGTACGCATAATATTCACCGTTTACCAAACATTTTAAAAGAAGCTTATCTGTCAAAAGAGATGGTTGTTGAAGTATGGTCTAAAGAAGGAGACGTTCTTGAAAACCTTCCAAAACAACGTAATGGTTCAATTAAAGCTTGGGTAAACATTATGTACGGTTGCGACAAATTCTGTACATACTGTATCGTACCTTATACTCGTGGAAAAGAACGTAGCCGCCGTCCAGATGAAATTATTCAAGAAGTACGTGAACTAGCTGCACATGGCTATCAAGAAATTATGTTACTTGGTCAAAACGTAAATGCATACGGAAAAGATTTTACAGACATGAATTATCGCCTAGGTGATTTAATGGATGAATTACGTAAAATCGATATTCCGCGTATTCGTTTCACAACGAGTCACCCACGCGACTTTGATGATCATTTAATCGAAGTGTTAGCTAAAGGTGGTAACTTAGTAGAGCACATTCATTTACCAGTTCAATCTGGATCAAATGAAGTACTAAAAATTATGGCGCGTAAATATACACGCGAACATTTCCTAGATTTAGTTCGCAAAATTAAAGCAGCCATTCCAAATGTTGCTTTAACAACGGATATTATTGTTGGATATCCAAACGAAACGGAAGAGCAATTCCAAGAAACAATCGATTTATATCGTGAAGTTGGATTTGAATCTGCATTCACTTATATTTATTCACCACGTGAAGGTACACCGGCTGCGAAAATGGTAGACAATGTGCCACTAGAAGTGAAAAAAGAGCGTCTTCAACGATTAAATGCAGTGGTAGAAGAATTCTCAACAGCTGCACTTAAAAACTATGAAGGTCTTGAAGTTGAAGTATTAGTCGAAGGAACAAGTAAAAAACGTGATGACATGCTAGCTGGTTATACACGACGCAATAAATTAGTAAACTTTGCAGGACCAAAAGAATTAGTTGGTCACATTGTAAAGGTAAAAATTACTGAAGCAAAAGCGTATTCTTTACGCGGGGAATTTGTTGAAGTAGTAAAACGACATGAGGTGGAAGTATAATGACAACTAAGCTATATACGAAAGACGAAATCGTAGAAAAAGCAAAAGAAATCGCACACATGATTGCGAACACAGAACAAGTAGAATTTTTCAAAAAAGCAGAAGCTCAAATTAATGAAAATCAATATATTCGTGAAAAAATCGCTAGTTTAAAAACTTTACAAAAACAAGCGGTAAACTTCCAACATCTTGGAAAAGAAAGAGCGTTAAAATTAATCGAAGAAAAAATTGAAAAAATCGAACAAGAGATTGACGAGGTTCCAATTGTTCAAGAATTCAAGCAATCTCAATATGAAGTGAACAATTTACTTCAATTAGTTTCAAATGCGATCGCAAACAATGTAACAAATGAAATTATCCTTTCAACTGGTGGCGACCTATTAAAAGGTGAAACTGGTTCAAAAGTGCGTAATAGCCAACCAGGAAGCTGTAGTTAATAAATAAAATCAAAATGAAAAGCAAGAATGCTGGGCAATAACCAGTAATTCTTGCTTTTTTTATTGAGTAGGTAGCTATCATCAAGTCAAAATCCTCACCTTCAAAGATACCCCCATCAATTTTCCTAAAACATTTAAATTTATTCCATTTGTGTCCTAGGTCAATTTGGAAATTTAACATACATTATTGATTGTTAAGGGAGGTGAAATTTATGTCATCAAACTTCGTTGGTGGATCTTACGACAACAACAAAGGTAACGGCTTTGCTTTATTAGTAGTATTATTCATTCTTTTAATCATTGTTGGTACTGCATTCTACAAAAATATGTATTAATCAAATAAAAAACCGTCGCTATACAGCTAACAATGAACACCTAACAAGGACTGGGGCAAATCGCTCTGGTCTTTCCTTTTTTTAGAGGCAAATAAAAAATTTATTTGGCGAATTGAAGCATTAAATGAAATGAAGTATAAATCAGTCAAATAATAACAAACTATCCTTAAACGATAAAAGGATAGGAGGTTTTTTGAATGAAACAAAATCCACAAAGAAAAGTTCAAAAAACGAATAAAGATTTCATACCAAAAGAAGAAATGATTAAAAATATTGAAAAAAACATGGAAATTGCTGAGATTAACATGGATTATGCAGGTAAAGAAGAGCTAGAACATCTTCAAGAAAAAAATGAACGTCGTAAACACGAAATTCAAAGATTAAAAAATGAACCACTTACTTAACAAAATTTAAATCCCACCTGTTTTATCTAATAATGAATTATTTTGCACCTTCAATGCTTTCGGGCAGAGAGGGTGTTTTTTTGTGTGTATATAAAGTTTATGGAGCCAATCTTGGTTAAATACAATTATTTTTGTGGGACACTTTTCCTGTCCCCAATGTCCCACTATGGAGCAATACATAGTTGAATACAATTATTTTTGTAAAATATTTTCATAAAGAAAAACCAAATTTCACCTTACTGCATACAATACATCATGTGAAGCGCCCATATGATTGCCTCAACATCAACTATTGAATATCGCCAAATTTGATCCCGAGATATAAGCGAAATTCCAATAGGGGTGGTGCCTAAAATATTTCATTTCATTATTTCACCAATTAGGCACATGTCGCATACTATAGGTCGACTAGTACAAAGGAGGAAGTTAATTTGAAACGTTTGCGTCAAATCGTGACAAAAGCGGTAGTTGCCAAAGGGAAAAAGAGATATGAAACAAGTGAAGTATTACGACCACCACATACACCAACAAGTATTCTAGGTTGCTGGGTGATTAACCACCATTATCATGCGAAAAAACAAGGAAAATATGTAGAAATCACTGGTAAATTCGATGTGAATGTATGGTATGCATATAACAACCATACAAAAACTGCTGTATATACAGAAACAGTGAACTATAAAGACAAAGTGAAATTACATTATCGTGATGAAGACATTATCGATTCAGACAATGTAAAAGTTCGCGTATTACAACAACCAAACTGTATCGAAGCGATCATCACTCAAAGCGGCGACTGCTTCAATGTTGTAATCGAACGTGAATTCCTTGTTGAAGTAATTGGTGAAACAAAAGTGGTTGTATCAGTTCACCCAATCGAATACGAAGAAGAATGGAAATTCAATAACGATAACGATGATGAATCATCTTCAAGCTCATCTTCATCTAGCTCTTCATCATCTAGTTCATCTTCATCAAGTAGCCAAGATTTTCATTCTATAACTAGCGAATCATCGAATTTTCGCAGAAGATAAATTTTGAGAGCGCCAATCTACGTCAATATGTAGATAATAGGCGCTCTTTTTTCTACTTTTGTTATAATAAAATATAGTATTATGGAGAAATCACTCATTTTATTAAATAGAGGCAAATAGAGATCGGCCAATCCGAGAAAATTGATTTCAGCGAAAATCTTTGTAGTAAAATAGATTTAACACATCTACTACTTTACATAGTTTAGAATTTACGAGAAGTTGCCCAAAGAACGCAAGGGCATTTAAGAGAGGGAAATAAAGCATGACAACCTATACACCAATGATGCAACAATTTTTATCGATCAAAGCTGAATATGAAGACGCTTTTTTATTTTACAGACTAGGTGACTTTTACGAGTTATTTTTTGATGATGCGATTAAAGCTTCACAAATATTAGAAATTACATTAACAGGTCGCGATGCTGGTGCAGAAGAGCGTGTGCCAATGTGCGGTGTGCCACATCACTCTGCACAAGGTTATATTGAGACGCTTGTATCAAAAGGATATAAGGTGGCGATTTGTGAGCAAACCGAAGATCCGAAACAGGCAAAAGGTGTTGTGAAGAGAGAAGTTATTCAACTCATCACACCAGGTACCCTGACAGAAGGAAAAACAATTGATGGCAAATCGAATCATTATATTGCGAGTGCTGAACTTTTGTCGGAAAATTCATTTGCCTTTGTGTATTTAGACATATCGACAGGGGAAGCAAATAGCTCCATTATAGAAGGTGGAATAAAAGCACTGCTTCAACAACTTCAAACTTACAACATTCGTGAACTAGTCGTTACGGAGCAGTTGCAAATATTACTTGCAGAGCAAGCGAACCAATTAGGTATTGTTCTTTCCATTGAAAAGGAAGAGATGGATGATATTCAGGCACGACCTTATGTCACAAATTTACCTGATGCTTTGAAAGGTGTGGCGAAGTGCTTACTACAATATGTCGAACGAACACAAATGCGTTCATTATCCCATCTTCAACCATTTACTTATACAGAATCAAAGCAATATTTACGAATTGACTCGAATTCCAAACGCAACTTAGAGTTACTACAGTCTATTCGAGGTGGCGATCAAAAGGGAACCCTTTTATGGTTGTTAGACGAAACGGTCACTGCTATGGGTGGACGTAAACTAAAACAATGGTTGCACCAACCTTTAGCAAGTGAAGATGCGATTAATCAGCGTTTAAATATAGTTACAGATTTACTGGATGAATTCTTTGTCCGCAACGAACTGCGTGATCTGCTGAAAAGTGTGTATGACTTAGAGCGTTTAGCTGGGCGAGTAGCCTTTGGTAATGTTGGTGGACGTGATCTTGCACAACTAAGAGAGTCCTTACGCCAAATTCCTTTTATTCGAGAACAATTGGTTAGTAGTGGGAAAGAGACTTTGGCTGCCCTTGGTCGTGAGTTGGATGATTGCTCGGAAGTGGAGCAATTATTATCTCGTGCAATTACAGATCATCCACCGATTTCGATTAAAGAAGGGGATGTAATTCGAGACGGCTATGATGAAAAGCTTGACGAATTGCGTTATGCTTCGCGAAATGGGAAAGACTGGATTGCATCGCTAGAGCAGAAAGAACGCGAATTGACGGGTATTAAAAATTTAAAAATTGGTTACAACCGAATTTTTGGATATTTTATTGAAATAACAAAATCGCAGCTTGGAAATGTGGATCTATCCCGTTACACAAGAAAGCAAACTTTAGCCAATGCGGAACGTTTTATTACTGAGGAATTAAAGGAAAAAGAAGCAATTATTTTAAATGCAGAAGAGCAAAGTTTAGCTTTAGAATATGATTTATTTGTAGCTTTACGTGAGGAAATTAAAGCTTTCATTCCACGTTTACAAGGGTTAGCTTCGGCTATCAGTGAGTTAGATGTTTACATTAGCTTTGCGGTTGTTTCGGAAAAATATCGCTTTGTTAGACCAACATTCCATGCGGGGCGTGCTTTAAAAATTGTAAATGGCCGCCATCCAGTCGTTGAGAAAATGTTACATAAGCAAACGTATGTGCCAAATGATTGCGTGTTAACTGAAGATAAAAATATGATGTTAATAACAGGACCGAACATGTCCGGGAAAAGTACGTACATGCGACAAGTGGCATTGATTGTAGTTCTTGCGCAGATGGGTTGTTATGTGCCTGCGGATGAAGCGGAACTGCCAATTACGGATCAGATCTTCACACGAATTGGGGCTGCAGATGATCTAGCTGCTGGCCAATCAACATTTATGGTGGAAATGTTAGAGTCTCAACATGCCATTACAAACGCGACTGAGCGTAGTTTACTATTGTTTGATGAAATCGGCCGCGGAACATCGACTTACGATGGGATGGCTTTAGCCCAATCAATGATGGAATATATTCACGACCGCATTGGTGCGAATACGTTATTCTCAACGCATTATCACGAATTAACTTCACTAGAGTCGGAATTGTCACGTTTGCAAAATGTACACGTAAGTGCAACCGAAAAAGATGGTCGTGTTGTATTCTTGCACAAAGTGAAGAGTGGCGCTGCAGATAAAAGTTATGGTGTCCATGTTGCGCAACTTGCGGAGATGCCAGAAGCAATTATCGAGCGAGCTCAAATTTTATTAGAAGAATTTGAATCAACGAGCCGTAATCAAGTTACCCTTGTGGAAGATTCAAGTAATTCGGAACAGCAGCTTTCATTGTTTGAGGAAGAAGTTGTTGCAGAGTCAAAATCAACAGTTGTTGTCGGTGAGGTGGAAGCTAGTGCTGTTGAAAATGAAAGTGAAAGTGAAAGTGAAAGTCCGGCACTATCAGAAGTAGAATTAAATGTTTTACAACAGTTAGAAAAACTAAACATTATGGGGACAAGCCCAATCCAAGCAATGAATATTCTCTATGAATTACAACAGATGTTGTTGAGTAAGAAGTAAGGAGTTATGGGACAATTCTGCGAGCATGGCGCGTTGAAATGTCTCAAAAGCACAGTAAATGGGACATTTGGGCAAGAGAAGTCAGGTGAAATGTCTCAAAAGCGTGGTATATGAGACATTTCGGAAAAGATAGCCCGGAAAAATGTTCCAAAAGTGCGTTAGATGAGACATTTCAGCGATCGGAGCATGGTGAAATGTCTCAAAAGCGCGGTATATGAGACATTTCGACCCCCGAAATTCACCAAAATGTCTCATACTCATTCAACCCAATAAAAAACAAAAAGGAGGGGATTACTCATGGGAAAAATTCAAGTGATGGATGAGTTTCTATCCAATAAAATTGCGGCTGGAGAAGTAGTGGAGCGCCCGTCTTCTGTTGTGAAGGAATTGGTCGAAAACGCGATTGATGCGGGAAGTACATCGATCGAGGTTTTTCTTGAAGAAGCAGGATTAACCTCCATTCAAGTAACAGATAATGGGAGTGGTATGGATGAAGAAGACGCTCTAATCGCGTTTGGGCGACATGCGACATCCAAAATCTCCACTGAACACGATCTATTCCGTATCCGAACACTTGGTTTCCGCGGTGAAGCACTTGCTTCAATTGCCTCAGTTTCAAAAGTAACTTTAAGAACTTCTGATGGTGAAAACAGTGGTATTGAAGTACAACTTGAAGGTGGGCATGTTGTTTCCAAAACACCAACTGCTTTCCGAAGAGGTACGGATATAACTGTGGCGCAGCTTTTCTTTAACACTCCTGCGCGGCTGAAATATTTAAAAACGATTCAGACTGAATTAGGTCATTCCATTGACTTAATGAACCGATTGGCACTTGGTTACCCGAATATTGCTTTCAAACTTGTACATAATGGGGGCGTTCTTCTTCAAACAAATGGACGAGGCAATGTTCAGCAAGTATTAGCGGCGATCTATGGCATGCAGAACGCGAAAAAAATGATCCCATTCAGTACTGAATCGAAGGATTACAAAGTGCATGGGTACGCTTCTTTACCGGAAGTGACACGTGCTTCGAAAAACTATATTTCATTGTTTGTGAATGGCCGTTGGGTAAAGCATTATTTAATCCAAAAATCGATTGTCGATGCTTACCATACTTATGTACCGATTGAACGTTATCCAATTGTTGTGCTTTACATAGAAGGCGATCCTCAGCTGACAGACGTCAATGTTCATCCAGCGAAACTTCAAATTCGACTAAGTAAGGAGCAGGAATTGTTGCCTTTAATTGAGCAGGCAGTTCGAGATTCGATTCGTAGCGCCATTCATGTACCTCTTGCGGAGAAAAAAGAGAAGCCAACACGCGTACCTAGTGAACAATTAAACATTTGGAAAGCAAGCACGCCTTCATTTAACGAAACAAAATTAAATGAAATCGTTCAAAAGTTAAACAATGAAACTTCGGTTGTAAAAGAAGTTCCAGGAAATGAATTCTCGGATTCAAGTCAATCTATCAATCTTTGGGAACATAATAAACCATCAGAAAATGAATCTAATTTCGAGCCATATTCAGAAAATGAACCAAAAGCGGTCGACGAAAATGAATTTTTATCCAACTTAGGTGATAATGAAATTAGTGACCGTGAAATACTTTTGGATCAATCCGAATCAGAATCTGAATCGAAAAAAGAACCTTTTCCTGATTTGGAAATTGTTGGCCAAATTCACGGAACATACATTGTTGCACAGATGGAAAACGGATTTTATTTAATAGACCAACATGCGGCTCAAGAGCGTATTAAATACGAATATTTCCGTGATAAAGTTGGGGAAGTCAATGCAAATGAACGACAGTCACTTTTACTGCCACTGACATTTCATTACTCAGCGGATGAAGCGTTAATATTGAAAGAAAATATTCGCGCATTGGAAGAGGTTGGGGTTTATTTAGATGATTTTGGTCAGTCTTCATTTGTTGTACGTGAACATCCTACCTGGTTCCCAAAAGGGTTTGAACAGGAAATTATCGAAGAACTCATTGAGCAAGTATTACGTCATAAAAAAACAGATGTGAAAAAGCTACGAGAAGAAGCGGCCATCATGATGAGCTGCAAAAAGTCTATTAAAGCTAACTATTATTTAACAAAAGAACAGATGGTGGCTTTACTTGCAGACTTACGCAAGGCGGAAAATCCTTTCACATGTCCACATGGTAGACCTGTTATGATTCATTTTTCAACATATGAAGTAGAGAAAATGTTTAAACGAGTTATGTAACTATCAATCTAATCACATTTGAATAAAAATTTTCCATATATAATAAATTTACTACATCAGATTTTTATCGCTTAATAGTATTTAATTATAATTGTCGGGATTCCTCGCCTAGCAGCTCAGCCAAGCAAAGCTCAGCGAGAATTCCGTCACACCATATCCTAATCCACTACACCATAAAGGAGGCAATATATATGTATTCATTCAAAGATCGCGGGCATATATTGAACACCCTTAATACGTACTCGTTTGACGTGCTTGTTATCGGAGGGGGAATAACAGGAGCGGGAATTGCGCTTGATGCGGCTTCGCGCGGACTTTCTGTTGCACTTGTTGAAATGCAAGATTTTGCAGCAGGAACTTCGAGCCGTTCAACGAAATTAGTACATGGAGGGCTTCGTTATTTAAAACAATTTGAAGTCGGATTAGTTGCCGATGTAGGGCGTGAACGCGAAATTGTTTATGAAAATGCTGTACACGTGTCAAAACCAGAGTGGATGTTACTTCCTATCTATAAAGAAGGGTCACTTGGTTCTGTTACGACATCCGTTGCATTAAAATTGTACGACCGATTGGCGAAAGTGCGAAAAGATGAACGAAGACAAATGCTCTCCAAAAAAGAAACATTAAATAAAGTTCCTTTCCTAAAAGAAGAAGGTTTAAAAGGTGCTGGCTACTATGTAGAATACAAAACCGACGATGCAAGGCTTACGATGGAAGTTATTAAGAAAGCTGTTGAATATCAAGCGGTTTGTATCAATTACACAAGGGTGACAGACTTTATTTACAAAAAGAAAAAGCTCATTGGTGCAACGGTTAAGGATGAGATTTCAGGTGAAACGATTACGATTCATGCGCACCAAATTGTCAACGCTACTGGTGCTTGGATCGATGAGTTGAATTCGCTAGAACAGAAGCAAGCGCAATCGAAAAAGCAGCTTCGCCTTACAAAAGGGATTCATATCGTTATTGATCAAGCTCATCTTCCGCTTGAGCAGGCAATCTATTTTGATACAGAAGATGAGAGAATGGTTTTTGCTATTCCACGTGATGGAAAAACATATGTTGGAACAACAGACACGTTTTATGAAGAAGATCCGATTAATCCGGTTGCTACAAAAGAAGACGTTCGTTACTTAATTGAAGCAATTAATTTCATTTTCCCAAGTCTAAATGTACAGCCACAGCATGTTGAATCGACTTGGGCTGGGGTTCGTCCACTTATTTTAGAAGAAGGAAAGAAACCATCTGAAATTTCAAGAAAAGATGAAATTTGGACGTCTAAAAGTGGGTTAATGACGATTGCTGGTGGGAAATTAACGGGCTACCGCAAAATGGCAGAAGAAGTCGTCGATAGAATTGTGAAAAAACATCATTTTAAACATGCCACACCTTGTATAACAAAGGTTCTAGCTTTATCTGGTGCGAAAGGTCTGAACTCGCAAAACTTTGAGGACTATATAAAAAACAAAGCGAAAGTAGGAGAATTATTAGGCTTTTCCTATGATGAAGCGAAAGTCTTAACGACGAAATATGGTACGAATGTAGATGATGTATACGTTCATTCAAAAAGTTACCATACTGACACGGGGCTTCCATTATCGCTATATGCGGAATTAAAATACGCCATTGAAAATGAAATGGCCTATACACCATCTGATTTCTTCATTCGCAGAACTGGATTACTATATTTTGAAATTGAACAAGTTGAAAAATATAAAGAAGCTGTTCTTAATATTATGAGTGAAATCATTGGTTACTCAGAAACAGAAAAGCTAATCTATCAAGCGCAACTGGATTTATTCATAGACGATGCGAAAAATCCAAAATAAGCGAGTAGTCCATTCATTTTATGTAGTATGTTTGTTAGAAAAATAGATAGCAAAAGGGTATAACAACACAAAGGGTGCAGGTTGAAATGAATAAGGGGGAACTAAATTGAAAAAGCGTTCAATGGAGTTATTGATTAGTGATGGCCACCGAGTTTTTGTACGAATTTATGAACCGGATAGGGAAGTTATTGGACGTTTTCACATTTTACATGGGATGGGGGAGCATGGGGGTCGTTACGATGCCTTTGCAACCATGCTTTGTGAACAAGGATATTTTGTTACGGCTCACGATCATCGCGGACACGGGCAAACTGCAGAAATGAATGGAAAACTTGGTTATTTCGCTGATGAAAATGGGTTTAACCGTGTTGTTGAAGATGTGTATGAAGTAATTCAGCATGTGCGTTACGATTATAAAAAGGTCCCGGTGTATATTTTTGGGCACAGTATGGGGTCTTTCATCGCAAGACGTTTTATCCAACTTTACAGTGACGTAGTGGATGGCTGCATTCTTTGTGGTACTGGCATTACAACACGCCTCCATAAAATTGGGAACGTAGTTGCTAAAACGGTAGCACGTTCTAAAGGTAAAAAAGGAAAAGGCGCACTTATGAATGAAATGTCCTTAGGCACTTTTAATAAGCAGTTCAAAAATACGAAAACGGGTTTTGATTGGCTCACTTCAGATCAAGACGAAGTGCAAAAGTATATCGATGATCCTCTTTGTGGATTTATCGCTACGAATCAGTTTTTTGTAGATTTAACTGAAGGATTACTTCTTATCAATAAAAAAGACGAAATTCAGCGTGTAAGAAAAGATTTACCGATTTTATTGATTAGTGGTAGTGAAGATCCTGTAGGCAACAATGGAAAAGGTGTTTATAAAGTTGCCGAACAATATAAAAAAGCAGGTCTTCAACATGTAGTGGTGTATATGTTCGAAGGTATGCGTCATGAAATATTAAATGAAGTAAATAAAGCGCAAGTATATCAAGTTGTAACACGGTGGTTAAAAGCAAATGACAAAACAACAGCAAATTGAAGTAGTAGCCATTGTTGGCCCTACTGCATCAGGAAAAACAGCATTAAGTATTAAAATGGCCAAAGAATTTAATGGTGAAATTATCAATGGCGATTCCATGCAAATTTATAAAGGGATGGATATCGGGACCGCGAAAATTACAGAAGAAGAGATGGAAGGGGTTCCCCATCATTTATTGGATATTAAGGAGCCTACCGAAAGCTTTTCTGTTGCTGAATATCAGACGTTAGTGCGGGAAAAAATCGTTGAAATTCAGAGTCGTGGCAAACTTCCGATTATTGTAGGAGGAACAGGTTTGTATGTACAAGCCGTTTTGTATGATTTTCAGTTTACAGAAGAAGAAGTAGATGAAGAGACACGAAAAAAATATTATGCGGAACTCGAGAAAATTGGGCCAGAAGCAATGCATGAAAGGCTAATGAAGCTCGATCCTGAAACAGCTAAAGGGATTCATCCAAATAATACTCGACGTGTTATTCGCGCCTTAGAAATGGTGGAGCAAAGCGGTGTGTCTAAGGCTTCTGATGAATTTAACCGCGGTAATATTCCAATGTACAATCATCTTATTATTGGCATAGATATGGACCGTGAAAAGTTATATGAGCGTATTAATTTACGTGTTGATATTATGATGGAAAAAGGTTTACTAGAAGAAGTAAAAGCCTTATATGACCGTGGTATTCGTGGTGTACAGTCGGTTCAAGCTATTGGCTACAAAGAGCTTTATGCGTATTTTGATGGCAAGTTAACTTTGGAAGAAGCAATTGAGCAATTAAAACAAAATTCGCGTAGATACGCCAAAAGACAGCTAACTTATTTTAGAAATAAGATGGATGTACAGTGGATTGGCAATGATTGGAGCGAAATATTAAAATTTTCCAATTTTTTTGTCTATCAAGAAGGAATTTAGGCAATTAATAGAGAATGTATACGAATAGGTTTAAAACTTTACGTAGAATAAAAGGAATAATGAGGTGTTTGTATGAAGTCAATCAATCTACAAGATACATTCTTAAATACTTTACGAAAAAGTGGCACTTATGTAACAGTCTTTCTATTAAATGGATTCCAACTAAAAGGCCAAGTAAAGTCTTATGATAACTTCACAGTACTACTTGAAACAGAAGGCAAACAACAACTAATCTACAAACATGCAATTTCTACATTTGTTCCAGCAAAAAATATTACCTTCACTGATAATGTTGAAGAAAATGCATAAACTCGAAATCGGCAGTGTCATAGACTAGCCGATTTTTTTAAGTGCTTGTATGCGTGGGTGTGTTGGAGCGGGTTCTCGAGGACAAAATTCGTGTATTTATTGGAATTGTGTCCTCGAGCCGGATTCTCAAGACAACCTCTCACTACCCGTCTTAATCTGCTCATGAATTTTTTGTAGTTCCTCCAATGACAGTTCACCGAGTGACTCTCTAATTTCTTCCTCAATCAACTTACGGTTATTCTCTTTATATTCATTCCACCAATCGCGCAGCCCCTCTGTATTATCGAAAATGTATGAGATATCAATTTCCTCATTTTCTTCATCTGACAGATAAGTAAGTATTGAGGCTAGCATTTGAGAGAGGTGATCAATTTTTTCCTGATCATTCTGTATGCTAGGAATTACATCCTCTAAATCGCTTTCTTCATTTGGTTGTGAAGACTTTCGTGGCATTTTTTGACCTCCTAAATTTAATCATTACATTTAGTATGACCCCAAAAATCTTCAATAACCCTATTGAAATTCAGAACTAATGTTCGTATAATAGGTTTATAAAATTGGAAAGTGGGAATAACAATGAACATCATGAATGAAATTAAAGCAAATTCACTTTCCGAATACGATCGCATGCAATTGAAAAAGGAAATAATAATGCTTCTAGAGAAATGCTCTAAAGAAGAAATTGAAGGGGCATTAATAAAATTGAAAAATAAAGACCAATCAAACGAAATTGCCTAATGATCCTCAAGAATTCACCATTAATATCACTATACGAAGCAAACTTTCTAGCCGTATCGCCAATTTTTCTCTATAATGGCTATAGATAAAGGAAAAGGGGTTTATATTCACATGAAAACTATGACAACTGATGAAATCATTGATTTATTAGACGCAAACGAAGATTTGAACATTATCGATGTTCGTGAAGATTTTGAAGTGGAAGAAGGCATGATTCCTGGTGCAATTCATATTCCACTTGGTTCAATTCCTGAGAGAGTAAATGAATTAGACAAGTCAAAGGAATATATTTTAGTTTGTAAAGGTGGAGTACGTAGCGCCAATGCTTGTGCTTACCTAGAAGAACAAGGCTTCCAAGTAGTAAATCTTGAAGGCGGCATGATGAGTTATGATGGAGAGCTTGAATTTAAATAAGCAGTAAGATTATGGCCTCTAAACAACCTGATTACTATCCGGTTGTTTAGATGTGTTGTTAATTTTTTGGTTCTCGTAAAATAGGAAGTGTACAACAACGGAAGGATCCTCCTGATTTGATAATCTCAGTGATATCCACTTCAATTACATCAAAGCCTCTGTCCCGAAGTTGTTTATTAACATGTTTATTGATTGGCAAACTAAATACACGCTTGTTTCCGATATTTAATACATTGGTACCTAATTGAAATTGTTCCTCTTCTGATACCTCTATTAATTCATAACGACTTGCTAAAAACTCGATGTCTTTTTTGCTCTAGTGCTTTAGGATAGATGAGTGCTAATTCAGGAGAAATCACGTTAAATATACAATCTAAATGCAAGTATTTTTCTTTAAATGGAATTGGAATCACTTCATATTGAACCAACAGGCGTTTTAATTGTTCAGCTGCTTTTTCATTTGTTCTGTCACTTAGACCAACGTAAACAGTATTTTGATCGATGAGAACGTCTCCGCCTTCAATGCGTTCCTCAACTAAATTATAGTAAGAGATTTCTTCATCTTCGAGCCACAGTTTTAAAACGTTTTCCTCACCTTTCCGGACATCCGTTGCCATTTTAGCAACTATCGTATGTCCAAGAGTAAATCCAATATCTCGAGTGAAAACTTGTTCAGGATATTTTTTATGATATGGCAATAAAATAACTTCAACACCATGATCCTTCAACGTTTTTACGAATTCATTATGCTGTTCTAATGCAAGTTCAATGTGAATTCCTTCATCTTCAAAATGTTTTTGAGTTTCATTTATTACGGCTCGAATTGTCATATATTGTGGCTGACATAATATCACTCTTTTTAATACATCATACTCACTTTTACTAAATGTCTTAAATTCTGTTATTTTTTAACTATGTTTTCCTAAACAAGCGTTATTATTACAAGCTGATTTAAGTAACATTTCAGTGAAATTGGATGTAAATGAATAAATTAAAGTGTACTATTTGAAAAAATGAAAAGTATTGTTATGATGATATAGGAATTCTTATAGAACGGAGTAATACATATGGCATTTTTATCATCATTAAAACCTGAAACGCTTGAACTAGCGAAAAAAATTGAAGAGAAAGTGCGTCCTTTTCATGAAAAAGTAGATCAAACCGCTTTTTTTAATCAGCAAAAAGTATTAGCAGCATTTAGGGAAAATCAAGTAAGCGATTATCATCTTCATCCATCAAGTGGATATGGGTATGACGATGAAGGTCGTGACACATTAGAACGTGTCTATGCGAAAGCGTTCGGGGCAGAAGCTGCGATTGTTCGTGGACAAATTATTTCCGGAACACACGCCATTACATTGAGTTTGTTTGGTGTTTTGCGACCTGGTGATGAACTTGTATACATAACAGGGAAACCATATGATACACTTCAATCGATTGTTGATGGAGGAGAAAAAGATACTGGTTCCTTAAAGGATTTTGGAATTGGCTATTCTCATGTAGATTTAATCGAAGACCGTGAAATTGATTGGGATGGAGTTCGAGCGGCAATTAACAACCGTACGAAAATGGTAGCGATCCAACGCTCTAAAGGGTACGCTACTCGTCCTTCATTTACGATCGAGGCAATTCGTGAAATGTGCAGCCGAATTCGTGACATCAAGTCGGATGTTGTCATTTTCGTAGATAATTGTTATGGAGAGTTTGTTGAAGTGCTTGAGCCAACTGAGGTTGGAGCTGATTTAATGGCAGGTTCCTTAATAAAAAATCCGGGTGGCGGATTAGCCAAAATTGGTGGCTATATTGCAGGTCGTACCGATTTAGTGGAAAAATGCGCATATCGCATGACGTCTCCAGGAATTGGTGCGGAAGCAGGTGCTTCTTTAAATACGTTGGCGGATTTCTATCAAGGTTTCTTCCTTGCACCTCACGTTGTGGCACAAAGTTTAAAAGGGGCAATTTTCACTTCGGCGATGCTAGAAGAAGTGGGAATGAATACGTCTCCTCACTATACGGATGTGCGAACTGACTTAATTCAATCGGTTTCTTTCCAAACGGCTGAACAAATGATTGCCTTCTGTCAAGAAATCCAAGCAGCTTCGCCGATTAATGCACACTTCGCACCAGTTCCAGCATATATGCCAGGCTATGAGGATGATGTTATTATGGCAGCGGGAACTTTCGTACAAGGATCAAGTATCGAATTAACAGCTGATGGCCCAATCCGCCCTCCGTTTACTGCGTATATTCAAGGTGGTTTAACATACGAGCATGTGAAGTATGCGATTTGTAGCGCGGTGCAGAAGCTGGTATAAGGTCTCGGTTGATGAGGTGTACCCGTTTACTAGACAAAATCTGGTGAAAATCAACTAAAGTGTCTAGTAAAAGTGTTTTACTAGACAGAAATCGCGGAAACTCAGTGAAAGTGTCTAGTAATTGTGGTTTACTAGACAGAATTCGCAGAAACTCAATAAAACTGTCCAGTAAATCACGACGATCACCGAATAATATAGATAATAGGTCCGCCCTGCGCGGACCTTTATCATTTCCTCATCTCCACGCCCCAAACCAATATCCATCCACCGTGTCATACCCGTAACCAAACTGCAATCCAATTCTCATCAAAGTTCGCCATTTTCCACTAATATCGTCGCGCTTTTTGAAATATAGATAATAATAAAGAAAAGATTGGGGTTGAGTATGGTTTACGCAGGGCGCAATAGGAACGTCAATTACATTTTGCAACATTTTGCGGTTATGTGGGGATTGACGCTGTTGGGTATGCTATTTGGGTGGTGGATACCATCATCAATAGTGACCCCATTGTCATTGGTTTGTTTACTATTAATCACTATGACTTGTTTTTTTAAACACTTCCGTCTTCCCGATCTCATTTTATATATCATTCCAATATTAATGGGGATTAAGCTTCTTTGGTTGTATGTTATATTCGTTGAAATACTTGGTGAGGATTTATTGTTTACAGTCTTTATTTCTACAGTAATTATTTTTATGTTGCTTGCAGTAGCTGGATTAAAAATTGCAATGGAGATTAGTGAAATTTTCAGTATGATCTTTACTATCGTCGTGGTCATAATCGTATTTTCAATCGTGTTTGTGTTCTTTCCTGTTGAAAATACATTTTTCCTTTTTTGCGCGGCGGTATTTGTACTCTTAATCGCGGTATATGCGGTTTACGAATTTAACTCGGTTTGTCATCAATATGTTCGGGACGATGATGTGATTTGGGTAGCCATTAATTTATATTTGGCTTTCTTTAATTTAATTGCAACTATTATTGAAATTGCTCGTTCAGGTAGAAGATGAGTTAAATACCGTGCAAAAAAAATTCAACCAGCTCGAAGTGGTCTTCATGAGGTTGATGAAGACCGAAAAGAGCGAAAACCGGACCGAAATGGACTTCATGAGGTTGATGAAGACCGAAACAGGACGAAAACCGGCCAGAAATGGTCTTCATGAAGGTGATGAAGACCGAAACAGCCCGAAAACCGACCAGAAGTGGTCTTCATGAAGGTGATGAAGACCGAACCAGCACGAAAACCAGCTCGAAGTGGTCTTCATGAGGTTGATGAAGACCGAAAAAGAGCGAAAACCGGCTCGAAATGGTCTTCATGAAGGTGATGAAGACCGAAACAGGACGAAAACCGGCTCGAAATGGTCTTCATGAAGCTAATGAAGACCGAAACTGCCCGAAAACCGGACCGAAATGGTCTTCATGAAGGTGATGAAGACCGAAACTGCCCGAAAACCGGACCGAAATGGTCTTCATGAAGGTGATGAAGACCGAACCAGCACGAAAACCGGACCGAAATGGTCTTCATGAAGGTGATGAAGACCGAACCATCACGAAAACCGGCCCTAAGTGGTCTTTATAAACGTAATGAAGACCGAACCATCACGAAAACCGGCTCAAAACGGTCTTCATGAAGCTAATGAAGAGCGACCCAGCCCAAAAACCGGCCCGAAGTGGTCTTCATGAGGATAATGAAGACCGAACCATCACGAAAACCGGCCCAAAATGGTCTTCATAAACGTAATGAAGACCGACCCAGCCCAAAAACCGGCCCAAAATGGTCTTCATAAACGTAATGAAGACCGATCCAGCCCAAAAACCATCCCGAAGCAGTCTTCATAAAGACTGCTGTTTTTGACAAAAATATGAATTGAATGTGAGTTTTTCTAACATGTAATTGACATTGAAGCTAACGGAGCGTATATTAATAGCAGGGGAGGTGGATGTTTTGAGTAGTGAAAAAAAGAGATCCAGTGAAATTCGTCGTTCTATGCCATTGTTACCAATTAGTACTGTGATGCAATTGACGGAGTTAACAGCAAGACAAATTCGCTATTACGAAGAACATGAGCTTATTCAACCGCACCGTACGGAAGGGAATAGACGTATGTTTTCCTTAAATGATGTGGATACTCTACTTGAGATTAAAGATATGCTTGAGCAAGGGGTAAACATGGCTGGGATTAAGAAAGTATTCGATATGAAGAAAAACCCATCGATGTTAAAAGCACAAGCGTCACAAGAAATTTCAAAAAGTGAACTTCGTCAGATCTTACGTGAGGAAATGAAGCTAGCTCAGGGGCAACAAAAACCATCCTTAAGACATGGGGATATGTCGCGTTTTTATCAGTAACTTATGTGAATTTATAGAGATAAGATGAAAATAGCAGGCGAATTTAGGAGAGTGCAATTGTGGGAAAATACACTAAAGAAGACATTAGAAAAATCGTAAAAGACAACAATGTTAGATATATCCGTCTTCAATTTACGGATATTCTTGGAACGATTAAAAACGTTGAAATTCCAGTTAGCCAATTAGACAAAGCATTAGACAACAAAATGATGTTTGATGGATCATCTATCGAAGGGTTCGTACGTATTGAAGAATCTGACATGTTTTTACATCCAGATTTAGATACTTTCGTTATTTTCCCTTGGACTCATGAAAAAGGTAGAGTGGCACGTTTAATCTGTGATATCGCAACTACTGATGGAAAACCTTTCGCAGGTGATCCACGTTCTAACTTAAAACGTATTCTTAAAAAAATGGAAGAGCTTGGATTTACAAGCTTTAACTTAGGGCCAGAGCCAGAATTCTTCTTATTCAAATTAGATGAAAAAGGCGAGCCTACTTTAGAAGTAAATGACCATGGTGGTTATTTCGACTTAGCACCAACGGACTTAGGAGAAAACTGTCGTCGTGATATCGTTTTAGAGCTTGAAGAAATGGGCTTTGAAATTGAAGCATCTCACCACGAAGTAGCACCAGGTCAACATGAAATCGACTTTAAATATGCAGATGCAATCACTGCATGTGACAATATACAAACATTTAAATTAGTAGTAAAAACAATTGCTCGTAAACATGGTTTACACGCTACATTCATGCCAAAACCATTATTTGGTGAGGCAGGATCTGGTATGCACTTTAACGTTTCACTATTCAAAGGAAACGAAAATGCATTCTACGACCAAAATGCTGAATTAGGTTTATCTGAAACGGCAATGCAATTTATGGCTGGAGTACTTCATCACGTACAAGGATTTACTGCGATTACAAATCCAACAGTAAACTCTTACAAACGTTTAGTACCAGGTTATGAAGCACCATGTTACGTAGCTTGGTCTGCTCAAAACCGTTCACCATTAATTCGCGTACCATCCGCTCGTGGTTTATCAACTCGTATCGAAGTACGTTCTGTTGACCCATCTGCAAACCCATACTTAGCTATGGCTGTTATTTTAGAAGCAGGTTTAGAAGGTATTCGTCAAGGTATGGAACCACCAGCACCAGTTAACCGTAACATTTACGTTATGACAGCTGCTGAACGTAAAGCGAACGGTATTGAAAACTTACCACCTTCATTAGACGATGCACTTCGTTTATTAGAAGAAGATGAAGTTATTCAAAATGCACTTGGAAGCCACATTTACGAAAACTTCAAAGAAGCAAAAGAAATTGAATTCGAAATGTTCCGCTCGGTTGTACACCCTTGGGAACGCGAACAATATTTAAAAATGTACTAATCTAACTAAAAGTAGCTATTACCTTTGAATTTGGTAATAGCTACTTTTTTCGTTTTAAAATTACATTATTATTGTTTCCAATTTACCACATTATCCATTTCATAAATGAGTCCGCCGTTTTCTTTAGCGAAAATTTGCACTAAAGCTCTTGAAAGTTTTGGATAAGTATCGTGTGGTTGTAAGTTTAATAAAATATAGTAACCTGTATCATTATTGTTTTTCTTTTCATAAATTGTCGTTTGTTTATCTACTTTATTTTCCTCGTAACCAAGACTTACTACTGCTTCCTTTTGTTGATCCACAGTATAGTCGGCTGCAATCGTCGACAATTGACCAAACTCATCTTGTGCTACTTCCTTTGCAGCTGCAATTTCTTCTTCAGAGAATGTATCTTTAGCAAAGTATTGGAAATAGATCGTAATTGCACCGCCAAATAGTAATAAAACGATAAGGGTGATAGCGATGATTTTTACAGCAGAACCGCCTTTTTCATTTAAAAGCTTGCTAGTATTCATACAAACACCTTCTTAATGTATTAGTGATAAGCATTATCAATTGATACTTATAATGTACACCAAATGCCAGCAGAATACTGTGTCCAAAAAGGGAAATTCATACGTTTTAGAATGAAAAAAGTCTAACTCGTTAACCCAAAAATTACTAAATTTGAACCATGGAAAAGGACATAATTAGAATATATATACATAAGATGTCTAATAGAAAACATTGAAGAATGTTTTGTTTCTAAAAGGTAGACTTTGAAACAAATTTGAAATAGCTTACTTTGAGGTGATGATCTGAAAAAATATATTCAAAATGAAAATGGAATTTCGCTTTTAGAAGTCGTCATTTCACTTCTAATTATTACACTCATCTTCATTTCATTTTTCGGCCTGTTTGTTCAATCGAAAAAAGCAAATAACAACGCGGAATCAATTTCGGATGCAACTTATCTAGCTCAAACCGAAATGGAAATCGTTTATAAACTATCAACAGAAAAATCATTAATTTCATTTACAGCCTCATCGTTATCTATACCAGGTTATACATTAAAAAATAATAAAACGATTAAAACATGTGATGTTACAAATCGATTAGATACAACTGAATTCTCGAGTGAATTTATTTTTGAGAAACCTTTACCAGACAACAAAAAAAGTGTGATTACCATTCGGCCATTGTGTGATTTCCCAGACAGCACTACAATCCTTATTAACATTATCGACCAGAACAATACGATAAAAGCAACGGTTGAGAATGTTTATGTTTGGAAGAAAGATTAGGTGGAATTTATGATTCGTAAAAATGAAAAAGGGGTCACTTTAGTTGAGGTATTAGCGGTTATAGTTCTTTTCTCAATCATCGCTATATTTGTATTCACAATTATCAGCTCTTCAACTAAACAACAAACTGAACAAACGATGGAATCACTAGAACTTCAGGACGGGGCGTATTTATTAAAACAAATTACAAGGGATTTGAGGAAAAGTGTGAAATTGGACAACCAAGTCGGGCGCTACACTTTCCAAGATCAACAAGGAAATACACTTTTCACCTATGAATATAAAGATAAGAAATTATACAGAAATAGTAGTTTAATAGGGAATGGAATTGAACAATTCTCTTTAACAGGTGATGAAACTGTGAACTTACGATTTACGATTAAAAATAAACAATTCGAAACAACGATCACCTTAAGAAAGGGGACAAGCATTCGTTGAAACATTTGAAAAATCAACACGGCTATGGAATGTTTATTGCGGTGATGCTTATTTTACTTGTCACAACTATTGGAATCAGTCTCCTGACATTAACATTAAACACAAACAAAACAGCGGCAAATGAACGAAAAGACCAATCGACTTTCTACTTCGCCGAAGCAGGTATTAATCTTGAAAAGGCTAATTTGCTAAATGTATTTAAGAAAATTGATCAAGAGATTATTAACGAATTTAATGGTTTAGATTATGATAGCCAAGTGAATTTGTTAAATAAATATAGTAATGACTTTAGCATTTATTACACCTCTCAAATGAACCAACGCTTTTGCAGCAACTTTAATTTACTCTACCATTCATCAGACACTCCAAATAAATGTAATACCAATAAATATACTAGTAGCTTCCAGTTGGGAGAACAGTTCGGCAAACAGCCTGTCGTTGATACTTCTGTGCAATTTGCTTGTTTAGTGGATTGTGTAGTGGAAATTTCGTCTAAGGGATATTTTGAAGATTCGCCGGGGCAGTCTCGAACGGTTTCACAAAAGTTATTGATCAACGCAAATCCGAAATTAACTGAGGGAAACCCGGGTAGTGGGGGAGAATCTAGCTCTGGTGGTGGCGATCCAATAGAAGCTCTTGAAAATTATGCTGCAATCATTAGTAATGATATCTATATAAATAGCATTGTGACAGGTAATGTCGCTACATTAAACGGGAAAATATCTATCGACGGGGGACCTTCAATAAATGGGTTGCTTGCTGCTTCCAATTTATCTAAATTAATTTATCCGAACTGGATGAATGGCATAAAAGAAAAGTACACACCATTACCTTCATTTCATACTACGAATTTAGTGGATTTCTTACCTGAATTCCCAGATTTTCAAATCAAAGATGGAATTTCCACACCATTACACCAAAATGTTGTTTCTAATGGTAAAACAATTATTGAAAATGGAATATTAAATTTACCTGACGATACATCATTCACATTACCACTAACAAAAGATACTAGATTCCACAGCATAAAAATATATAATAATCGACTACTCACAATCGAAGTAGGCAATAAAAACATCAACCTCTATGTAGAAAACCTAGACCTTACAAACGGAGATATTAAAATTAATGGAACAGGAACTGTAAACATTTATGTGAAAAATAAATTTACCATCGCCTCACAAAGTTATTTCGATATAGGAAATAATCAAGTGAACATGTATGTGAAAGATTTTGATATTAAGCAGGGGATGATTAATTTTGGTAGTGCAGCAAAGTTCAATGCTTATGTAACGGAGAGTATTAACGTAAAAGGCTATATCAATCAAAATGGTAGCCCAGCAGCTTCAAACATTTACTATAAAGGAACTGATGAAGTAACCTTTGGAAATGAAACGCAAATTTATAGTTCAATCTATAATAAAACGAGTCATTTTAAGTTATTAAATGGCGCGGGTATATATGGTAATTTCTATACAGGTGGAAATAATGTCACCTTAAATGGTGGAGTAAAGAGCAACGGTCATTGGTTTGTTGCACCAAATGCTGATTTAACCGTCACAAGTGGCGGGTACTTAAAAGGAACAGTCGTTGCTAAATCGTTGAAAGTAATCAATGGGGGAAGCTTAATTTACGGTTCACCCATTGTTCCAAACCCAGCTATCCCTACTCCAACACCTCCAACACCATTCGTTGCAATTACGAATAGTAATTTAGTGGTGGAGGAACCATTGGTGGAAGTGGATTAATATTTAGAAAAGGCCATTTCTTAAAAGAAATGGCCTTGAATATTTTTTTGCTAAATTTTTTTCAATATAAATTATTGAACTTCATAGTAAGATTTAGTGGATGTTAATTCATATGCATCGTAGTATTCAGTGTAAGAAATCATTTCTGTATTTGTTTCAGGTTCTGACAGATCTGGGAATGCACATGCATTGTATTTATTGTTATTAATTGTATGGACTAAAGATGGAACCCCTTTAATATTTAGTCTTTTTACAACAATATAAGAAGTCTTTAATGTATAAGTTCCATTTGATTGATAAACAGCGTTAGGGGCACATATGCCATTAATAGTTAGGTTAGGGTGATCTATTTGTATTAATTCACTCAAGGTAAACAGACTACCATTTATTTGATACGTTTTCTTTTGGATATTAATATTACTTGTATTTAATGCGTATATGTTGGCTTTTAATTTAAAATCGTTGTTTAAATTGAAATTATTTTTGATAAAAATGTTAACTTTCACTGAAGGATCGCTTTTTAAATCTAAAAATCTATTAATAGAAAAATCGCCATTGATAAATAGATTTACTTCTCCTGAACCTTTAATAATTAACTCGCTTTTATTTCCGCCATTATAATGTAAGTTTTCTTTAATATACAGGTTAGTAAGAGGTTTTGTAATATTTAAAGTTAATGAAGTTTTATCAGATATCGAAAAAGGATTATCTACATAATAAGCTGATTCAGTTAACTGAATGTTATTTGAATTATTAATTAACAATTTTTTTAATTTAGAATATGTTCCATCTTGAAATCCTTTAAATTTGTCTTTTAACATATCTGCTTGAAAATTAATTTTACTTGGATTATAGGTTGATATACTAAATTCAACGTTTTTATTCATACCATTAGTAGTATTGTTCTCGTTCGGATGTGTATAGAAAAGAATAGGTTTGTCACTATTATTTGGATTTAAAAAATCTAATTCATTTTTTATTTCTTCTTTTACAAGATTAGCTGGATTAGATGAATTGATTGGAACTACTTTAGTTATAGTATCACTTTTAACGTTAAATTCTAGATTTACTAATTGTTTTATTTTTCGTTCACTAGTACCAATTTTACCAATAGATAATAATTCAATTTGTGATGGAATTCCTTCCTCTTCAATCACGTTCATACTTATAGTTGCTTTTGGTTGAAACCCTTGGTTAGTAGTAAAGTTATTATAAGTTAATTTAAATATAGTATATGGATCATTAGTTAGTGCTTTATTTTGTTCTGAAATTAATAAATCTTTTACTTTTAATTTATAAGCTTTTTCAAAATCAATCGTGCTTTTTGTTTTTTCATCTTTTTTATCGTACCATTCTTTTGTTTCATTGAATGCGGTATCTACGAGTTTTTCAATTGATGGGATTGTTTCAACTAAAGCAGCCTCAGCCACATAGTAGGTAGTTTGATCATCTCTTTCACTCTTTGAGGTATTCATTGTGTTTCCGGATATTGCAAAAATACTCATTCCTAATATTGTAAATAAAGATATTGCGAATATAGTTAATAGTAAAGAATATCCTTCTTGATTAAATAATATAGACTTAAATTTGTATTTAATCATTTTATTCACCCCTAACAACGAGTTGTGTTGATACTTCATCGTGTGTCGTCTTTAGTTTGATATCTACTACAATAGTGGTATCTTCAATGGAGATTTGAAATTTAGCAACATTCTCCAAGTAAACAGAGCTATTTTTATATAGAGTATTATTTGAATATACATAATGATCAATTGAGCCAGCAGGATTTGTTGATTTTATTGAATTTGAGTTTACAAATTCTACTTTTGTTGCCATTCTTATATCTTTTGTAAAAACTTTTAAACCATAGGAAATGTCTGATATTTCACGGTTTGCTTGTGATTGGTTAGAATATTGTTCATTCCCTTGAATGATTATATTAAATAAAATGGAACCTACTATAACTGTAATAATTATTACAGCAAGAACTTCCATTAAAGTTAGGCCACGCTGATTCAAAGTCTTATTCATAATGACATTACAGCGAGCTCCATTGGATTGTGTTTTCCATTTGTGCTTTAATGACTTCACCTGAATTACCTACTTCGATAACATAAATTATGACTCTTGTTAAATAATCGACGCCATTTACTGGCGTTTTAACTGTCAATTTGACATAAAAATTTGAGTTGCTTATATATTTTTTAAAATAACCTAGAGGATATCCGGAATCATCTATATTTGTATATCCTAAATCATGAATGGCTTTAACATAATTACTGATTGGATAACAGCGTATCATCACATCTTCTATCTCACAACTCTTTTTTGTTTGTAAGTATAGATTTTCCATTTCTGTCTGTGCTATGTAAGTTGCATCAACTATTTTCTCAGAATTTTTAGTCGTTTTAGCGGATTGAACGAATAGGCCAAATATACCAAGAAGTATGATTGTTAAAATAACTACAGAAGCGATTACTTCTATTAAAGAGAGGCCAGATTCATCTAGTATTTTATTATTTTTAAAACGCCTCATATCTAATCACCTTCTTAAGTAAGTGAAAAGCAAATTTATATTCCAGTATATATTATTATATAATATCTTAACCATACATGCTATAAAAGTCATAGTAATAGGTGAAAAGTATGAAAAAAATTTGAAATTAACAAGATTTGTCTATACAAATTATGTAAAGGTATATAAATTTTATAGTAGTACATATAATTATTATAGAAATACATAATTTAGAAAACATAATTTTCAATTTTTAGATAAAATCTTTTCAAAAAATACCTTTAAAAATTAATATAAAAGCCTCTAGAATAAAGCAAAATCAGTTTAAAAAATTTCTTTAAAACTAGTAAAATAATCATATACAATCCATTATTTTTTGTGTATTCTAAGCTATATATGACATTAGTATTATATGTATCTTTTTCACGCAATTAATTATTATAAATGATAACATTAAATATATAAAATCCTAATAAATGGGGTGATTATTCTGACAATCAGAATGAAAAAGTACACTCTTGTAACTTTGTGCTTGTTTCTACTATATCTAGTATTCCCAACTAGCGATATTATTAGGGTTTTCGCTGATGATGAAGGAAATGGATCAACTATCGCTGGTATCAATGTAGATGGCTTAGAACCTAATGAAATTGAGAATGTATTAAACAATGCATTAACAGAATGGCTTCAAGAAGAAATGACAGTTACTGGTGGAGGAGTTGAGCTTTCAGTAGACCCGACTAAATTACTGTTTGACATTCCTGCAACAATCAGTGAGTTCCAAACACTAGTGAAAAAGCCCTGGTATATGTTTTGGGGATCGGAACGAGTGGTTCATATTCCTTTAAAGGTTAGTGATAATGAGGATATTAAAAATGAAATAGCATCTGTTTCAGCATGGGAAACAGATGAAACTTATCATCAACTACTGTCACAAGCATCGTTCTTAATGGATCATCAAGTTGAAGCAAAGGTGAAAAATCTAGATATTTATGATAGTGAACGACTTGCTCTTACAATAAGAGATATTCCATCCGATGCCTTTGCTCCTGAAGTATTGGTTGCATTATTAGATGGGAAAATGATTAACCCTGGTGATGTTTTTTCATTCATTGAGACTGTGAATGATGGGGCAGATCAGGTAAATAGTCAAACTTTAAACTTTGTTTCTTCCTTATTATATGACGTAGTATTGCAAACGGAATTTGAAATACTGGAACGTCATAACGGTACAGAGATACCTGCATTCATCGAACTAGGGAAAGAAGCTACTATAAATGTGAACCTTAATGAAGACTTCAAATTCGTTAATACGACTGATTATGTAGGTAAACTTAAAGTTTCAATGGAAGAAAACTCAATGAAAGTTGAAATATCTTCTGATACTAAAGGTAAAGAAGTTTCTGTTCGAGTTGAAAAAGAAGTACTATCTCCTCGAATTATCTATCGTTATTCAAATGATTTACCAGTAGGACATGAACAGCTACTTCAAGATGGTAGAGAAGGGTATCGTGTCATTGTTTATCGTACGATTTCTGGAAATGGACTTGCGCAAGAACAAAAAGTAAGTCGTGATTACTACCCTCCTATTAATGAAATAATACTTAAATCATCAAAAATACCACCAGTTGTCGAAGGTACAAATATATCTGAATCAACAGAAAATAATGATCCGAACTTGGAAATTGACTTAGATGGTGACGGATTACCTGACATTGAGGTTCCAGTAAAAACTGATGAAGAACCACCTGTTTATGATAAGGCGGGAAGTGAAGTCACTCCATAGAAAGGGGAGATCACTATGCGTGGAGCAACACGAAAACGACTTGGGGACTTGCTTGTAGAAGCAGGAGTTATTACCAATGAACAGTTAGATTATGCGTTGAAAAATAAAAGCTATGAAGAGAAATTAGGAGATTTTCTCATTCGAGAAAATTTCATTACCGAACAACAACTTATTGAAGTACTTGAGTTCCAATTAGGAATTCCACATATTAATTTAAACCAATATGCAATTGAGCCTGAACTGTTGCAATTGGTTCCGGCTGAACTTGCAAAACGTGCAAAAATTATGCCTATCCGTCGCGATCGTAACAAACTTTTCATCGCGATGGCGGATCCAATGGATTACTTTGCGATTGAAGAAGTACGAATGGCGACTGGTTGCCAAATAGAGACAAGTATTGCGGCAAAGGACGATTTATATCGTACGATTACGAAATACTATGACTTACAAGAATCAATGGATGCGGCACTTTCAGATTTAGGTGTCGCAGCTAACGAAGTGCAGCAAGAAATTACCGACGAAGATTCTCCAATCGTTCGCCTAGTAAACCAAATTATTGCAAATGGTGTTGCTCAACGTGCCAGTGATATTCACTTTGACCCGCAAGAAACAGATTTTCGAGTACGGTATCGTGTCGATGGTATATTAAGAACGGAACGATCATTACCAAAACATATGCAAAACATGATTACCGCTCGTATTAAAATCATGGGTAATTTAAACATTACGGAAACCCGCGTTCCACAGGACGGTCGTATTAAATCAACCGTAAACTTTAAACCAGTGGATATTCGATTAGCAACATTACCAACGGTTTTTGGTGAAAAAATCGTAATGCGTTTACTTGATTTAAGTAGTGCGATGAATGATGTTTCAAAACTAGGGTTTACAAAACATAACGAAGACCAGTTCCGTAAAATGATTTCCAGACCGAATGGAATTGTGTTAATTACAGGTCCGACTGGGTCAGGGAAATCATCAACGTTATATGCAGCATTAAACAATCTAAATCAAGAGGGAGTCAACATCATAACTGTTGAAGATCCAGTTGAATATCAACTTGAAGGGATTAACCAAATTCAAGTAAAAGAAGAAGTGGGATTAACCTTTGCAGCGGGACTTCGATCCATATTACGTCAAGACCCTGATATCGTCATGGTAGGGGAAATTCGAGATTTAGAAACTGCGGAAATTGCTGTACGTGCATCTTTAACCGGGCATTTAGTTTTAAGTACGTTGCATACGAATAGTGCAGTTGAATCCATCTCACGTTTAAGAGATATGGGAATTGAACCGTTCCTCATTTCTTCATCGTTAATCGGAATTGTTGCTCAACGTTTAGTTCGTCGTGTATGTCGTGACTGTGCTCGTACGGTTCCAGCAACAGATCGTGAAAAAGAAATCTTTGCTGAAGTAGGCCTTTCAGTTGATACAGTACAACGTGGGCGTGGTTGTGCTGCATGTACTCAAACTGGATATCGTGGTCGTTTGGCAATTCATGAAATATTACCAATAGATCGTGTTATTCGAGACCATATTCTTCAAAGAAGCAACATCTCTGTCATAAGAGACTATATGCATCAAAGTGGTTTCCCTACTTTGTTGAAGGACGGTTTATTAAAAGTTTTAGATGGTGTTACAACAACGGAAGAAGTACTCCGTGTAGCAACGTTTGATTAGGAAGTGAGACAGTGACTAATTTTTCAATAAGAGCATTACTTCAAAAAGCGTATGATGTAAAAGCATCCGACCTTCATATAACGGTAGGAATTCCACCTGTTTACCGCATAAACGGAACTTTACAACAATATGGACAAGCTGTTGTAGAACCTGATGATGTGAGAGATATGGTAACGGCAATCCTACCACCTCACAAGGTTGGGGAGTATAAGGAAAAAGGGGAAACCGACTTTAACTATTCTTTAGGTGACATTTGTCGTTTCCGTGTAAATGCCTATCATCAACGAAATGTAGGAGCTATTGCTTTCCGCTTGATACCATCTAAAATTCCGACGATTGAATCTTTAGGAATGCCAAGTGTGTTGTATGATATAGCTGAAAAACCACAGGGACTCATATTAGTAACAGGTCCTACAGGATCAGGGAAATCAACAACTTTAGCAGCAATGATTGATTATATTAATGAAAATAAATCAAAGCATATTATTACGTTGGAAGACCCGATTGAATATATTCATCACCATAAAAAATCAGTGGTTAATCAACGTGAAATTGGTATGGATACTGGTGATTTTGCAAGTGGATTACGTGCTTCACTACGTCAAGACCCTGATGTCATTCTAGTTGGTGAGATGCGTGACTTAGAAACGATTTCGACTGCCATTACAGCAGCTGAAACTGGTCACCTAGTCTTTGCAACACTTCATACTTCAAGTGCTCCGACAACCATTGACCGAATTATCGATGTGTTTCCTCCACACCAACAAGGTCAAATTCGCATACAGCTAGCAAACGTTATTCAAGGAATCATTTCACAACGACTGTTTCCAAGAAGAGATACAATTGGTCGAGTTGCAGCGACAGAAATAATGGTTGCGGTACCAGCTGTTACGAATTTAATTCGAAATGAAAAGGTTCATCAAATTCCAAGTGTAATGCAAACAAGTCGTGCGCTAGGTATGCATACCTTACAGTCTTCCTTACAAGATTTAGTTTCTAGAGGGGAAGTTTCATTCGAGGATGCAAAACCTTATATGAACGTTGGTGATTACAATTGACCGTATTTAAATATGTAGGTCGAACAAAAACAGGGGCACCTGCAAAAGGGACAATTGATGCAGCGAATAAAAATGCAGCGATAACAAAACTACGTGAAAAAGGCATTAATCCCCGGGAAATCACCGAGTCCAATAGTATATTGCATATGGAATTAAATCTCGGTGGAAACACCATTAAAAATCAAGACTTTGTAATTTACTGTAGACAATTCGCAACACTCATTCGTGCAGGTGTTTCAATTGTTGAATCAACAGATATTTTAGCTAACCAAACGAAAAGTAAACCTTTAAAAAAGGCATTACAAGCAGTCGAAGAAGATATTCGTTCAGGGATCCCATTTTCGGAAGCAACCGCAAGACATCCAAAAGTGTTTCCTGCATTATTTACAAATATGATGCGATCTGGGGAAGCTACTGGTAACATCGACGATACATTGGAACGATTAGCGAATACGCTTGAGAAGCAATATAACTTAAAGAAAAAAATCCAATCAACGCTAACTTATCCTGCAGTTTTAATGGTTATTACGATTTGTGTTGTGTTTTTCTTATTACTTTTTATCGTCCCGACATTTGTAACGACATTTGAGTCAATGGATGCGGAATTACCTGCAATTACTATCTTTACATTAGCTGTTAGTAATTTTCTCCAGGATTTTTGGTGGATTGTTATTGGTTTTGTAGTTGTTGTTAGTGTCGTATTTCAGTTTCTATATAAAAACAATAAGGAATTCAACTATACAGTGCATTACGCATTATTAAGAATCCCTGTTTTCGGGCAGTTATTACAAAAAGATGTGATCGCAAGACTGATGAGAACATTGTCTTCTTTATTTAGTAGTGCTGTACCAATTTTGAATGCATTATCTATTGCAGAAAGAGTTGTAGGTAATCCAGTGGTGGGAAAAGTAGTTTTGGAAGCGAGGACAAGCCTTGAAAAGGGGAGTTCACTAACAGAGCCACTTCAAAAAAGTTGGTTGTTCCCACCATTAGTAACTTCGATGACATCGATAGGGGAATCGACAGGTTCACTTGATTATATGTTGGAGAAGATTGCGGATTTTTATGAGGCAGAAGTGGATCGGGCAGTAGATACTTTAAAATCTTTGATTGAACCGATAATGATCTTAATTTTGGCAGTTGTAGTTGGTTTTATCGTAGCGGCGATTATGTTGCCGATGTTTAGTTTATATGAACAAATTTAAAATAGGAAAAGAATAGGATAGAGGACGTTTTGCGGGGAGGTGTAGGTTAATGCAACTAACGTCCGGGCAAAAAGAAATGATTAATACTAAAAATAATGGAGGATTTAAGATGAAAAAATTCATTAAAAACTTATTGAACAAACGTCTAAACAATGAAAAAGGTTTGACTTTAGTTGAATTACTAGCTGTAATTGTTATTTTAGGAATTATTGCTGCAATTGCGGTGCCGGCGATTGGAAATATTGTAAGTAATAGCCAAGTAAAAGCGATTAAAGCTGATGCAGCAAATATAATAAATGCAGCAAATTTATATTATACAGATAAGGGTAAAGACTCTACTGTTCCAGAATTTAGTCAAGCGAACGGTACTGAATTTATAGAAAATCCAGGTAGTTTTACAACTTATACTGTAAATAAAAATTTAGAGTTTACTGGTACTGCAACTAAAGGTGGGGTAACAGTAAAAATTACAGAGGCAACATTAAATGAATTACAACTTGACACGTCCGATGGCAATGGAACAATAGTTGAAGTAACAAAATAATGGAATTTCAAAGAGCATCTAACTTTCTTAGATGCTCGAATGAAATTCTATTTAAAGGAGGCCCATCCAATGTTCAAAACCAAAAAGAAAAACTCTCACGTCTCCATTGAACTAAATGACTATGTACTTCGTACTCTGGGTGATGAAGGGCCCATCAATTGAGCAAGCGATGATTTATGAAGTAGAGCTTCCTAAAGGAATTGTGAAAGAAGCTTCTATTCAAGATGAAATGGAACTTTTTAATCTATTTAAAGCAAATGCAACGAAATGGGGAGGGAAAAATCAACGAGCTCGCTTTTTTGTTCCTGACCCTACGATTCTATTGAAATCTTTTGAGCATCCTAGTGATGTGCCTAGCACTAAAATATTAGAGTATGTTCAAATGGAGCTAGGTCACACTATTCATTTGCCTTTTCAAGAGCCACTGATTGACGTGTACGACCCAACTCCTGGTGATCGACAAGCGATGATGTTTGCAGCAGCACCAGATGAAGTTCATAAAATGTCCAATTTATTATTAGATATTGATTTTGATCCAGAAGCTGCAGATATCCGTGCTTTGTGTAATTTAAGATTCCTAGATCACATCAAACTTTTACAAAATGATAAAACTTATTTAATTGCTAACTGGTTAATTAATGAATTATCCATTTGTATATATTCTAAAGGAAATGTAGAATTTATCCGTTATCAACCGATTGATACTGATTTATCAACATGGAGAGCGAATAGTACATCCGAAGGGAATGTTGATTTTTCATTTGCTGGAAATATGGAAGAATACCGTATGACATTATCTGATCATATATTAGAAATGGATCGAATTATGAATTTCTTCCGATTCTCATTAAACAAAGGTGAGAAATCTGTCGATGAAATTATTGTTATGGGAGATAATCCATTTTTAGTACAGATTCAATCCTTCTTGCAAGAAAACTTAGCATTACCTATTCAGATTATCGATGATGAACTTGTGCACCAACATTTTCCGAATTTTAAAGCGAAGCATGCTAGTCTTTTAGGTCTTGCGTTAAAGGTGGTTGTTTAAGATGATTCCAGATATAAATCTCTTACCGAAATTAGAAAGACGACAAACCACTTCCAAACTTTTTTATTTGATTCTAGCTGCAGCTACTTTACTAGCGCTTGCTTTTTTCGCTTGGCAATATTTTAGTGCTTCAAATTCTATTTCTTCTTTACAAGCACAAGAAGCGAATTTAATACAACATCGAGATCAATTGCAAATGGGCCTTACTGATATGACGGCGAACCAACAAACTTCATTTGAAGATACTGTAGAATATGTTGATCTTATTTCCTATCCAGTCTTGCCGTTGATCACTGAGATTGAAAAATTGAAAATGAATAATTCATATTTGCGAAATTACTCCTTTGGGGTGGACTCTGTTACCATCTCCATGGATTTTGAAACGTTAAGTGATATCTCCAAATATTTAAGCCGCTTAAAAAATAGTGCTTATTTTGTAGATGTACAAATCTCTCATGTTTCACAATTTGAATTAGGAAATGAAACAGAGACCGAGGAAGACTTTAATGTGCAACCTCGTCAATCTGCAGACATTACTTTAACCATTGATGAAATTTATTTAGCTACGGGAGGTACAAGATAATGAATCTCTCAAGCAATAAAAATACGCAAGTGATTTTACTTGTGGCACTCGTTGCAGCACTGATTTTTGCTGTTTATTATTATTTAGTGCTACCAAAACAAATTGAAGTGGATGAGCTTAATCGTTCGATTCAAAGCTTAAATGCGGAAATCGCGACGATTCAATCTTCTATTACTCAATTAGAAACAAATAAAGGAACAAGTACAACTAACTTGTTTGCACTTCGACAAAAAGTTCCGCCTACAAGTGATGTGGACGAGCTGTTACTAAATATTGAGGAAATCGAGTATGTATCAGATTCTTTAGTTTTATCAATCTCAATAAATGACTCTGGTTCTTCTGCAGCTGATGCGGGGATTGGGATTACCTCTCCAGAGGATCCAGTTGCAGATCCAAATGCGGGGAATTCAACTGATACACAGAATGCTGGAACTGAAACAACAGATGGAGAAAGAGTGAATGAAACACCTCCACTGGTTTCACCTATTGCTACATCATTACCACCTGAGCTAAAATTGTTCTCGTTTAGTATGGAAGTGGAATCACCGGATTACAACAGATTACTAAAATTTATCGATGAACTTGAAAATTTAGATCGCATTATGCATATTGATTCGATTAGTTATTCTTTACCTGGGGAAGAAATAGAATTCGCAGAAGATGAGACGCAATCTGTTACTGCATCCCTTCAAGTAACAACTTTCTATTATGAGGGAGAATAATGCTTTCGAATTAGCTTTGACAAATCTAGTAGAACCTTTATACTAGAGTTTAGTAAGTTTTATGAAGTTAGGTTAGGAGTTGGATTTTTTGGAATATGTGATTACGATTTTTGCATTTTTATTTGGGATGATTTTTGGCTCGTTTTACAATGTGGTTGGGTTACGGGTCCCTCTTAAAATGTCAATAGCTTATCCACCATCACATTGCACGAATTGTATGCACCGTTTATCCACTCTTGACCTAATTCCGATTTTTTCGTACATCTTCCTTAAAGGAAAATGTCGTTATTGTGGGGAGAAAGTTTCTCCAATTTACATGTCTACAGAGATTTTAACAGGTGCTTTATTTGCCTTTGCATATTGGCAGTTAGGTTTTACTCCTGAATTAGCCGTTGCATTAATCTTTATTTCATTACTTGCAATAATCGTAGTTTCAGATATTGCTTATATGATCATTCCAGATAAGGTGTTACTATTTTTCTTACCTCTATTAGCAGTGGGAAGATTTTTCGCACCTTCTGAACCTTGGTGGGATAGTTTACTAGGACCTGTTATAGGTTTTACCGTTTTATTTTTAGTCGCGTTATTGTCTAAAGGTGGAATGGGTGGGGGAGATATTAAACTATTCTTCCTTATCGGTCTGACTCTTGGAACGATTGGAACATTGGTGACGTTGTTCTTTGCTTCATTAATTGGAATAGTGGTTGGCTTTGTTGTTTTAAAAGTACGTGGACAAGACCGTAAACAACCAATATCATTTGGACCATCCATTGCAATTGCAGCCTTGATTGTTTATTTTTATGGGGATTCAATAGTAAAGTGGTACATAAACTTATTTTAATATCATAAAAGATTCGAGCCTAACGCATGTCGTAAGGCTTTTTATTTTGTTTAAATAATATCAACTTCTAAATAATTCTAGTAATTAAGAAAATTTTGAAATATAATTTGATTTGTTAAAAGTTTATTTGGAGGTGGCGTGATTGAAGCCTATTATTGGAATTACAATGAGTATTGAAAATGATACGAGTTTTATCAATTGGCGATATACAAAAGCAATCATTCAAGCAGGTGGGATTCCAGTTGGTATTCCATTAGGTTTGGAAGAGGATGCGTTACAACTGATTCACATGGTTGACAGTCTAGTTTTATCGGGTGGTGGTGATTTACATCCACATACATTTGGGGAAGAGCCACATGTGAACTTAGGACAAGTGAATAGTGATCGAGATCGTTTGGAATTGGCACTAGCGAAAGAAGCGATTAAACGTCAAATTCCGATTTTCGCGATTTGCCGTGGTCATCAAGTGCTGAATGTTGCATTAGGGGGCACTTTATTCCAAGATATTTATTCACAAAATCAAAATATTTATTTACATAGTCAAAAGGCGCCTCGACATGAGGGCACTCATTTTATCTCGGTGAAGCAAGATAGTTTACTTTATAAGTTGTTAGGAAAAGAGACTATGACGGTCAACTCATTCCATCACCAATCAGTAAAACGTGCAGCGTCAAATATTAAAGTAGTCGGAAAAGCAGGCGACGGCATTATTGAGGCAATTGAAATTGTCGACTATCCGTTTTGCTTAAGCGTACAATGGCACCCGGAAGAAATGGCTGTTGAGGGCGATGAAGACTCTAAGAAATTGTTTACGGCATTTATTGAGGAGAGCTTGAAAAATAAAGTGGGGTAACTAGGGGTTCAATGAATATTCCCCAAATTATATTATTACGAGGGTTATGTGACATTTGAGGAGTGTTTTCCTGGAAATGTCTTATAAGCAAAGGATATGAGACATTTGTTGACTGATTTATGAGTGAAATGTCTCAAAAGTATAGGATATAGGACATTTGAGGTATGATTTTCGCGTGAAATGTCTCAAATGTAGAGGAAATGGGACATTTGAGGCGTGATTTTCTTTCGAAATGTCTCATAAGTAGCTGGAATGAGACATTTAAGTCTAGTTTTCCTTAAAAAATGTCTCAAAAGCATAGGATATGAGACATTTCAGCCAGAATATCCTCTGAAATGTCTCAAATGCTAATCCACGAACATCCATCAACTCAATATAATCAAAAAAACGATTTGGAAATCTAACTGATTCCAAATCGTTTTATATTTTTTAATGAATTCGACGATATAAACCTACCACTTTACCTAAAATAGTTACTTGATTTACATAGATAGGGTCCATTGATGAGTTTTCCGGTTGTAGTCGGAAATGTGTTTTTTCTTTATAGAAACGTTTTACAGTTGCCTCATCGTCCTCAGTCATAGCTACTACAATTTCCCCGTTATTTGCAGTGGATGTTTTCTTTACAATGACATAGTCACCATCTAATATACCAGCTTCTATCATGGATTCTCCCATTACTTCTAGCATAAACAGCTGATCTTCACTTGTTCCATAGGAATCTGGTAGAGGAAAATATTCTTCAATGTTTTCAATTGCTGTAATTGGTAGACCGGCTGTTACTTTACCTATTAAAGGAACGTTCACAACACTTTGTTTTGGAACTGGAATTTCTTCCTCTTGGTCGAGAATTTCAATCGCACGTGGTTTCGTTGGATCTCGGCGAATTAAGCCTTTACTTTCTAAGCGAGCTAAATGTCCATGCACAGTGGAGCTTGAAGCGAGGCCAACAGCTTCCCCAATTTCACGAACAGATGGCGGATAACCTTTTGTACGAACTTCTTCTTTAATGAATGCTAATATATCTTCCTGCCTTTTCGAAACTTTTTTCAATCTAGCTCACCTCTGGTATGAATATCTATCTTTACTAGTTACATATAGTATAGCAACAGGATATGAAAAATGCAAACATAAGTTCGAACAAAAGTGTTGACAAAACGTATGTTCGGTTTTATATTAAGAATATACATATACGAACAAATATTCGAAAAGAGGTAGAAAGTATGAAATGGTTAGAAAAAAATAGTTATGTAAAGGTACTTTTAACAGCTTTTTTAGTTATAGCAGGTTATATTTTCATTACAGATGAGGGCAATACAACATACGAACAAATACAAGTGCAACATGGTGATAGTTTATGGTCATTAGCAGAAAAATACCGTGGTAATATGCCAACACATGAGTGGATTAAAGCAGTAAAACTTGAAAACAACTTAAATGGTGAGACAATTGTAGCTGGACGAGAGCTAACAATTCCATTATCAGCAGATACAATCATTATGGCCCAAGACTTTGAGCAAGAGAATAATTCAACTGAAGTAAAGGTAGCGACAAATAATCAATGATCCAGGAAAAACGAAATGCAGTAATTTATGCGAGAGTTAGTACAGAAAAAAATACACAAGAAACCTCTCTTGCTCGTCAACAAGATGAACTAGAAAAATATGCACAAAAAATGGGTTATATAGTACTAGCCTCCTTCCAAGACCAACATAGTGGTTACGAAGTGGATCGTGATGGTTTATTAGAAATGATGGACTATATAAAAGAACATAATGTACAAGCATTATTCATCCAGGATGAAACACGTTTAGGACGTGGACATGCTCGTATGGCAGTGATCCATCTTCTCCAAAAATACGACACAACCATCTATACTCTTAATGATTCTGGACCAATTGCATTAAACGAAATGGATTCGATGTTATTAGAGATTCTTGCTATTGTTGAAGAATATCAACGGAAAATTCACAATGCCAAAATCCGCCGTGGTATGAGACGTGCTGTAGAAAATGGGTACAAGCCTCAACTAAATCTAAAAGATCGCGGAAATCATGAAGGTCGAGATAGAATTGATGTACCAATAGAAGAAATTGTTAACCTTCGCAACAAAGGTCTTACGTTTAATGAGATTGCCTCAACATTACGTGGTGTTGGTTTTGAAGTAAGTAAAGCAACGGTACATCGTAGATACCAAGAATATATGGAGAAAACTGATAGTCAGAATTGATTTGTCATTGAAAAGATGGAGAGTAATGCATTCTAAATACTAAGTTTCTTTTTAATAATTTTTACATCTTTAGTTAGTTCATCAATTTGTTTTTGCATTAACTTTAAATCATAATTATTACTACTATTATTCTGATTTTGTTGCGATTCTTTTAGGGCAATAATAGACGCAATTGTTGCAAGTCCATCACATAAAGTAGTTATTAATCCAGCAATCACTGCTAATTGGGCAGCTTGACTTTCTGGATTTTCAATTTCATTAAATTTATTAATTTCGTTATTCTTCATTAAAGAAACCTCCAAATTTACAATAAAATCTTTCGCTTTTGAATAAATGTAACAGTAAATTCCTAATCCCATTATCGCTAAAGTATGTATCTTTGACATATAGAATTGGGCAAAAGAAGGATAGGTTCAAAGTGTAAATTGACGAGTAAATTTATGATGAATGAATTAAACAATGTAAATGAATTAAGAGCACTCTCATTGAGTGCTTTTTCTAATTGTTTCTCTATTAAAAGATCGCCTTTTATTTTACGAGTAAAGAAACGTTAAATTTCAGAATATTAAAAACTTACTATTGCCAAAATTCACATCTTCAATATGATACTAATAGGGGTGGTTTTTATTTTAGCAATAAAAAAAGAGACAGAAGGAAATAATATTAAATTTGATTTTTTCGTCGGTGATCGAAATATCGGATACGCGGATGGAATGAAAAAGGGTGATACATTTGAATACCATTACATCTACATTTATGAAGAGGTAAGAAAATTAGGTTATGGTTCAGCTGTTTTAAAATTGATGGAAGAAGAATTGAAACTATTGAATATAAAAGTAGCCAATGGTGATTTTATTGCCGAGGATGATCAAACTCAAAAGCAACTACATGATTTTTATATTAAAAATGGATATGCCATAGTCGATGGTGTAATCATTAAACAATTAAGCTAATCTTGTTATTTCGAAAACATGAAACGAATCATAAATCGGGGTATTGCAGATTTATTTTGGTAACTTACGGCAATCTAAATTGTAGCGTGCTTTTTCATTTTCCAACTAGATCTAAAATCGATTAGTTTCTAATACTGCAAAAATTATTAATCACGTGATAATTTTTTATTCTCCTACAAAATCTTTTAATAATGTGCGTTCGAGATGAAAGTTAATAGTTTATCAAAAGAGAAACTTGTATTTTATACAGTAAATTAACATTAAATCATTTATTTTATTAAGTTCTTTCACTTGCACTTCAAGTCTTTTTTCCTTACCTTTAAATCATTGGAAGAATGAAAGGTTGGAACAAATATGTTATCAAAAGAAAAAATTAATCGCATCAACGAATTATCAAAGAAAAAGAAATTGGGAACACTCACAGAAGCGGAAGCGAAAGAACAAACTGCTTTACGAAAAGAATACTTAGATACATTTCGCAATTCGTTTAGAGATACTATAACAAATGTACAAGTTTTTGACGAAGCAGGAAATGATGTAACACCTGAAAAAGTTAAACAATTAAAACGTAATCGCTTAAATTAAATAGATTGATATAACACATTAGGGAAAAGCATGTCATATTTCCGAAAAAGTCATGAGATAGGATTGTTTTCTTTGACAAACTTGTCTAAACTGTATAAGGAAGAAAAGTAAGAAAACTGATCGAGAAAGGAAGTCTCGCAATGACAACAAATGCGGATTTACAAGCAATTAACGCCATCCGAACATTATCAATTGATGCAATTGAAAAAGCAAATTCAGGTCACCCAGGTTTACCAATGGGTGCAGCACCAATGGCATATACTTTATGGACTAAACAGTTAAAACATAACCCACAAAATCCTAAATGGTATAACCGTGATCGTTTCGTTCTTTCTGCTGGACACGGATCGATGTTACTATACAGCCTTTTACACTTAGGTGGATATGGTCTTGATATGGAAGAAATTAAAAACTTCCGTCAATGGGGTTCTAAAACTCCTGGTCACCCTGAATATGGTCACACAGTGGGCGTAGAAGCTACAACTGGACCACTTGGACAAGGGATTGCAATGTCAGTTGGTATGGCGATGGCTGAACGTCATTTAGCTGCAACTTACAATAAACCTGGTCATGAAATCGTAGATCATTACACATATGCATTATGTGGTGATGGCGACTTAATGGAAGGTGTTGCGGCAGAGGCTATTTCATTAGCTGGTCACTTAAAATTAGAAAAATTAATCGTTCTTTATGATTCAAATGACATTTCACTTGATGGTGATCTAGCAAAATCATTCTCTGAAAATGTTCAAAAACGTTTTGAATCATACGGTTGGAACTATATCCACGTAGCAGACGGTACAGATATTGATTCGATCAATAAAGCAATCGAACAAGCAAAACAATCAAAAGACAAACCAACTTTAATCGAAATCAAAACGGTTATTGGATTTGGTTCACCAAATAAATCAGGTAAAGCTGATGCACACGGTGCTCCTCTAGGTGCGGATGAAGTGACATTAACTAAAACTGCTTACGGATGGGGACATGAGCCATTCCAAATTCCACAAGAAGTATATGATACTTTCAATGCAGCTGCAGAAGTACAAGGTGCCAAACCTGAAGCTGAATGGAATGCAAAATTCGAAAGCTACAAAGCAGAGTATCCAGAATTAGCAGAACAATTTGTGAAAGCTATGAACAATGAACTTCCAGCTGATTTTGATGCAGAAGTACCTGTTTATGAAGCTGGAAAATCAGTTGCTACACGTTCTTCATCTGGTGATGTAATTAACGCATTAGCTAAAAAAGTTCCTTCATTCTTTGGTGGTAGTGCGGACCTTGCTGGTTCTAACAAAACTACTATTAAAGGTGGCGGCGACTTCTTTGCTGAAACTCCAGAAGGCCGTAACATTTGGTTTGGTGTTCGTGAATTCGCAATGGGTGCTGCCCTTAACGGTATGGCGTTACATGGTGGATTAAACGTATTCGGTGGAACATTCTTTGTGTTCTCTGATTATGTACGTCCAGCAGTTCGTTTATCTGCATTAATGGGATTACCTGTTACTTATGTGTTCACGCATGATTCAATTGCAGTAGGGGAAGATGGTCCTACACACGAACCAGTTGAACATTTAGCTGCATTCCGTGCTATGCCTAACTTATCAGTTATTCGTCCAGCCGATGCAAATGAAAGTGCTGAAGCATGGAAATTAGCAGTTTCATCTAAATCTACACCTACATTGCTTGTGCTTTCTCGTCAAAACTTACCAGTATTAGCGAATTCAGCAGAACTTGCTAAAGATGGTGTTGCAAAAGGTGCATACGTTGTTTCTCCAGCTACAAAAGAAACTCCAGATGCAATTTTAATCGCAACAGGTTCTGAAGTAGCATTAGCTGTTGAAGCACAAAAAGCATTACTTGCTGATGGAATTGACGCTTCTGTTGTATCTATGCCATCAATGGATCGCTTCGAACAACAGTCAGCTGCTTATAAAGAATCTGTATTACCAAAAGCTGTTACTAAACGTTTAGCAATCGAAATGGGATCTTCATTCGGTTGGCATAAATATGTAGGCTTTGAAGGTGACGTTCTTGCGATCGACCAATTCGGTGCAAGTGCTCCTGGAGAAGTTGTAATTGAAAAGTACGGTTTCACAGTTGAAAACGTTGTTTCTAAAGTAAAAGCTCTATAAGAGTTATTAAGTCGATTTGTTCCAATGTTGGAGCAAATCGGCTTTTTTGTTTGAACTACATTTATTGCTGGGAATCCCTTCTAATGTCTGAAAATGGGACATTAAAATCTGGAATAACATCTGAAATGTCTCAAAAAGTCGAGAAATAAGACATTTGAAGCGAGAATTACATCCGAAATGTCCCAAAACGCCCGGAAATGAGACATTTGAAACGGGAATTACATCCGAAATGTCTCAAAACGCCCGGAAATGAGTCATTTGAAGCGAGAATTACATCCGAAATGTCCCAAAACGCCGGAAATGAGACATTTGAAGCGAGAATCAAATCATAAATGTCCCAAAACGCCGGAAATGAGACATTTGAAGCGAGAATCAAATCATAAATGTCCCAAAACGCCGGAAATGAGACATTTGAAGCGGAAATCACATCATAAATGTCCCATAATCTATCAACCTCACTAGTATTCTCAACTCAAAATTCTCACCCCCTCCCATCTTAAACCCCCATTTTCACCAATAGTTTGTGTAATTCGCTATAATCCTTCCATTTAAGAGAAAATTCATGTAAAATATTCCTAATCTACTAAATTATCAAAATTATTACATAATAGAATAACATTACAAGGATGGGGATGACGTCATGAGATTAACAATTGCCAGGAAACTATGGATGGGGTTTAGTTCGTTAATTATTTTAATACTGATTGCGGGGGCTATTGCTTTATATTCGATTCATGATTTGACTGGAAGATATCAATCTATCATCGATGTGAATTTAGAAAAAATTAATCTTGCAAAGGAAATTGAGAAATCACAAATCGAAGCGGAATCGAATCTTCTTTCATACATAACGTTTAGCAATGAGGAAACAATTGAAAAAGTACGTAACTCCTTACAAACTGGAACTTTAGCAGTTCAAACTTTTAAAAACTTTTCAAATGATGCAAAAGCCTCTGAATTACTGGATAAAGTAACTACGAACTTTACAGTGTTTACCGAAACGACAAATAAAGTTATTGAAATGAAGCAAAAAGGTAAACCTTTTACAAGTTCATTGGCACAATTAAAAACACATAACGGGCAAATTGTTGTTTATCTATCAGAATTAGTAGAACTGCAACAACAAAATGTAAACAAGGCACAAGAAGAAATTAAGTTGTATCAATCATTTGTATGGACTGCGATGATCATCATCATGGGTATAAGTATTGTCCTTGGCGTAGGAGTAACGGTCATTGTAAGTCGAAATATATCAAATCCGATTAAGAAAGTTACAAAGGGCTTAAGACATATCGCCAATGGTAATTTACAAACTGAATTGATTCAAATTAAAAATAAAGATGAAGTAGGCTTGATGGCTGAAACGTTTAATAAAATGTTAGCAGACTTACGAAATATCGTAGGAAAAGTAAGAGATTCCTCTGCACAGCTTGCTGCAAGTGCAGAACAATTATCTGCAAGTTCGGAACAAAGTCTTGCTTCTTCTCAAATGGTAGCAACTTCTACTGAGCGCCAGTTATTGGCAAGTGATAGTCAGGCGAAACTAATGGTTTCCTCTGTTGATGCCATGCGTGATCTAAATACAGGAATGCACCAAATTTCAGAAAGTAATGAAGAAATGCTACGCTCTTCAGACGATGTTCATAAATTGGTATCGAAGGGCTCAACAGTTATCTCTGATGTTGCATATCAAATGGAGACAATTCACCAAACATTTACTGAGACAAATGCCATCATGAGTGAAATGGCCAAGCATTCAAATGAAATTCAAAATATTACTTCACTAATAACAGAGATTTCAGAACAGACGAATTTACTTGCTCTTAATGCAGCAATTGAGGCGGCACGTGCTGGAGAGGCAGGAAAGGGATTTGCAGTAGTTGCAGATGAGGTTCGAAAACTTGCTGAGCAATCAAGAAAGTCGGCAGACGAAATTCAGAAAATGATAAATCAAATGCAAAAAGCAAGTGGTGCTGCCGTTAATGCTATTACAGATGGTGGCGCTAAAATCAATGAAGGAATCAAAAAAACAAATGAATCCTTACATGTATTTAAAGATATTGAAACAAGCGTAGAAGTTGTTATCGATAAAGTTGAAACGGTATCTGCTGCAATCGAAGAGATTCATGCTATTGCAGACTCAGTTACAGAAAGTGTAGTGAAAGTAGAGGCACTTGCACAAGAAGTTGCTGCATTCTCGAATGATTCAAGTGCTGCCACAGAAGAACAGCTGGCAGTTAATCAGGAAATTACATCTAGTGCACAATCACTAGCGACTTTAGCAGAAAAACTTCAACAAGAAGTAAGTAAATTTAATATTTAGTTTCATAATTAAAGAGGTTGCTTGAAAGGATAAAAACTTTCAAAATGGCCTCTTTTTATTTTATAATTTAACAATTTACTAGAATCTCTTGATATATTTCCCAAATATTCCCGATATTATAATATCTGTTAGAGACGGGGAGTAAGTAATGAAGTTTTCAATTCGCAAAAAAACTATGGTTAGGCTTTGGATTTGTCCTATTTTTACTGATTACTATAAAAATCGGATGCAGCTTTTGTGCATCCGTTTGTCCATTTATTTCACTAGTCCATTATGAAAAGCATAAACGACCGCTTGTGTGCGGTCCTGTACTTCTAACTTCGCTAAAATATTACTCACATGTGTTTTAACTGTTTTAAGTGCAATGAATAACTCGTCCGCAATTTCCTGATTTGTTTTCCCTTGTGCTACAAGAAGTAGTACTTCCATTTCCCGTTCTGTTAACTGTTCATGGAGCGGGGTAGCAGTATTAGCATTTGAGCGCATTCTTTGCATCATCTTTGTTGTTACTTCAGGCTCTAGAACAGATTCGCCGTTCATCGTTTTGCGAATGGCATCGGCGATTTGTTTAGCGTTAGAAGTTTTTGAAATGTAACTGACAGCACCAGCTTCTAAAGCAGGATAAACTTTATCATCATCAAGAAAGCTTGTTACCATCATTATTTTAGCTTCTGGCCATTGTTTCAAAATCTCCGCAGTTGCTTCAGCCCCCGTCATTACGGGCATGACATTATCCATTAAAATCAAATCTGGGCGAAGCTTTAAAGCAAGTTCTACAGCTTCCTTGCCATTTTCTGCTTCACCGACAACCGTCATATCAGATTGTGCGGAAAGATAAGCTGAAACGCCAATTCGCACCATTTCATGATCATCCGCGATTAATACACTAATCATTTATTCACCCCATACTTAAGCAAATTTCACTTTTGGAACCAGGTTAGGCACCCCGAACTAATTGCTTTTTCAAAATTCATTCCCAACCAACTATTCCAGTGAATCTGAAACATCATTAGTTTTCAACTCAACTTCAGCACCGTTTCTCTTCTTTAACGGCACCTTTACTTCCACAATCGTTCCTTCACCAGGAACAGAAACGATTTTATACGTACAGCCGATTTCCACCGCCCGTTCGGCAATATTTTTTAAGCCGTACGAAGTAGTTTTATTGTCCTCCTCGACGTTAAAGCCTCGGCCATTGTCTTGAATACGTAAGATAGCGACATTATCCCGAGCAATTAATAATAATTCTACTTCCGTTGCTTTAGAGTGGCGCAATGTGTTCGATAGAGCTTCCTGAGCAATGCGGAATAAATGATCTTCTTCTGCTTTAGAAAGCTCCATTTCTTCAATTTTATAATCTATTTGGAAGTTTACTTTTTGCTTTAATTCAATAACAAGTCCTGTTAATCCTTCAGCTAATGTATTATTGCGAAGGGCAATAGGGCGTAAGTGTAACAATAATGCGCGCATTTCAAGCTGTGCTTGTTGGACTACTTTTTCAACTTGATTTAATGTTTTTTGTGATTTTTCTTCGCCATGAGCTTGCTCAGTTAAGGCTGATAATAACATGGAAGCAGCGAACAGTTGCTGTGAAACGGAATCGTGTAATTCACGAGCTAATCGTTGTCTTTCTTGAACGATTCGTTCTTGAATTATCGCGTCATTTGAATCAACGCGTTCATTCGTTAATTTTTGTAAGCTTTTGCGCTGAGTTTCTATTAATTCACTTGTTTGAAGTAATGCTTTTCTTAATGACCTTGGGATATTTTTTTTCTTCTCCAATGAAAATTCAGGATCCACTAATTGTTTTACATATCGAATGGCTACGATTTCTTTTGTTTTTGAAGCGATGGCCATCCAAATGCTAATCATACAACTTACAACGAAAATTGTAATTCCAAAATAAGCTACTAGCGGGATGTTATTAAATTGTTCTTCCCATAGTGGTCTAAATGTTTCTTCGACAGGTTCACCTAAAAGGAAGTAAAAGAATAGAAAGACCATCGTACTTAGTAGCATACACATTGTAAATGTTCGGACTATAAAGTTAATCATTGTCGAACCACCTCCACATCACCTAACCAGGTTGCAACGTGGATGACAAGCTTTCGTTTTGCCTCAACGGGTTCACCGTCTTCAACTACAATATGTTCATTCATTAACCGTTTTGATGGTTTTTGAGGTAGTTTCACTTCACCTAATATGGTTGTATATTGCAAACGGAATGGAATATCGTATGGAACCACAACCGTTACTTTTCCAATAGCCTGTCTTATTGAAATGACGGAAGTACCATTTGGTAAAATTGTTTGAGTCGTATCGATTGTAATGTCACCAAGAAATCGTTGAATTTGAACGTCTTGCCACTTGTATGCTTCAAGTGGGGGAGATGTAATTCCGATAAAATCATTTTTATGTATCGAACCTTTCTCAAAGGCATCTCCACTTACAATAATGTCGTCTTGTGGTTTTTTATATTGTTTATAAAGCATGTAAATTAAGATCGCAATTACAAATAGTCTTAAAGTTAAAACTGCCATAACAGCTAAAAATGCAAAGAAGCAACCAATCCAAAACAGAGCTTTTTTGCGCTTTTTAAAACTAAAGTAAAATAAAAACCCCGTAATAATGAGTAAGAAGGCACCACCATTATTAAAAACTGTAAGCTCAGTAAATACAATTAAAAGAAGAATGATAAGTGAGGTAGTCAGTTGATCTGTTGTGTATTTATTCAAAGTGGGTACCTCCTTTTTATTGGTTTTGGTGAAAGTAGAAGAGAGGATGTCAATATTTCGACACCCTTCCTCATTTTCCGGCGCAGGGCTAATAGTCCAAAGGATATATCGCTCCCTAATTCCACACTATTATACCATTATATAACTTCGCTTGTTGTAACTACTTCTGTATTAGGAACTGAATTCTTTTTCTCTAATTGTGCTAAACGAGATTCAAGCATAGTCACTTCATATTTGTTATCAATTTTAGTAGATAGATGGTCAATATAAGCTGATAAGTCTTCAAAGCTTGTTTCGTTATTTGATTCAATCACATGATCCATTTTATGGTGTGCGCGGATCACGTTCTCTTTACCCATCAATTGCAATTGTCGTACTTTCATATCTTTAATTTTATGTTTCATTGTTTCATATTTACTTTCTAATTCAAACACTTGTACTTTTGTTGTTTCAATACTAGCTTGTAAAGTCGATTGACGAACAGTGTATACTTCCACTTCTTGTTTTGCAAAGGCAATTAAATCTGCTTCGTTAGCGTCAATAGCAAGTGCTAATTGTGTTGAACGTTTTTCAAGCATAGCTGTAGCTTCTTTTAATTCGCGTTCTAGTTTATTTTTTAGTTCCACTTGGCGAGTAAGTAACTTACCTGTTTGTTCTGTTTGTTTTTCTGCTTCACGAATGTATTGGTTTAACATAGCGATTGGATTTTTGCTTTCCTTTTTATCAAAGAATTCGTGTAAATCTGCTTGAATTTGGTATTTAAATCTTGTTAATAAACTTGTCATTTTGTTCTCTCCTTAAATTTGACTTAGGTGGGGGAGGCCCCCATATCACTGGGAATTATTTTGTTAAGTTAGACCATTCTCTTTCAAAGTTTGTGAATGGATCATTTGATTTGCTTTTAGTAGGGAATTCTACTTTTACGTCTTCGTCTTTCCATTTTTTATAAAGTACATAAAGGATTACGATAGCGACAATTCCGATGATAGCTGGAATGTTTGAGATAGCGGATAAAATCCCGATAATCCCAAGAATAACCCATATGACTTTTGAGAAAGATGATTTACTTTTCACGTAGAAGTGCATTGCTAGGAAAACAAGCAGTGCTGAAAATGCAAGACCTATCATTGGACCTACCATCGCAAGTGCTATGATAAGAGTGACACCACCAGCAATTAATAGTAAAAGTTTTTTCATTTTGTTTAGCTCCTTTCGTTTGGCAGATATGATCTGCATAAGTGCAACTAAGGCTAATCACCAATAGGTTTGGCACTTAACCAAGTTTTACTAATATCCTTATCTTATCTTCTATTCTGTTTTCCTAAAACGGACTGTAAATGGATTTTGAAGTAGGTCTAGAGGCTGAGATGGTATAGGAATAGAGTGCTATTTATGCGTTTCCTCGATATTTTGACAAAAATAGAACTGAATGTGTGACAGTTTGTGACAAAATATTCAGAAAGTTTCGGTTATAATGGCAAATAAGGAAGGGAGGACAAATAATTATGAGAATTTATTCAATTTTTAATATAAGAAAAGAATATCAATCATTTATATTTGGTAGAGAACGCATGCTTTTAGAAATGGTCCAATCAACAGACAAAGTAAAGGAGTCCTCTGTGAGTATGGAACTGAGTTTTATCTGTAAACCTTTAGAAGAGGCGAATGTAAATCAAATCTTTCAACATATTCAAGATCGTTTTCCAACGACTTGTGTTGCGGAGGATACATTAAAAATAAAACATCAAATTAAAGGCGAAATAAAATTAAAAATGCGTAAATACTATATAGAAGCAGTTTGCGAAGGATCACGAATGCTTGATTTGGATTTATTCCAAACTTTAGGTCAAGTCAATGATTCGTTCCTAGCTTTTAACACACAAGAGGCAGAATGCGGTTGGTTGAAGCCCATTAAGCACCTTGCTTACTAGAAGAAATATTATGAATTGCGTGGGTATATAGAAAAAACTTTTGAAATGCTAGAAACAACTGAAGTTATAGTGTATAATCCTTCATGGAGAGTTTTTCTCGAAGACAAGCGTTATTGTGGAGGAGGTTGGTTACAGCATGATGCCAATATGGTTAGGAATTTTACTTATCGTAGTTGCTTTAATAGGGGGCACTTTCTTAGGTTTCTTTATTGCCCGTCAATATATGATGAAATATTTAAAAGAAAACCCACCAATTAATGAACAAATGATCCGTGTAATGATGTCTCAAATGGGACGTAAACCATCAGAAAAACAAGTTCGTCAAATGATGGCCCAAATGAACAAATTACAAGATAAATAAAAAATCTACCTAACAACAGTTTTACTTACGTAGCTGTTGTTTTTTAGTTTTTTATAAGTGTTTGGAAATGTGAAAAGCGCACCGGATTGAGAGTCGGCGCGCCTTAATTTATTTTTTGGTCGGTTGTTAAGTTTCTTCACTCACGGATTGTAGGTTGGCTTGATTGAAAACGTATTTCTCTAAAAATTCTTTGACGGTTTTTTCGTACTCGACTGGGTTGTCGTTGAAGGATTGTGCATGGGCCCCTTTTTCAAACTTTTTGAACATCTTCGGTCCTTTTTTCACTTCATACATTTCTTCTGACATTTCCGGTAAAATGAAATCGTCCTGAAGGCTATGAACGAAAAGGATAGGTGATTCGATATTCGACACAGCTTCTTTTGGTGACACATCCCAAATCGAATAACCATCACGTATTCTTAGGAAAATATTAGCTAGATGAACAGGTAGTTGCGTACGTAATACTGTTGATTTCTTTATTACATGAGAGACTTGCTTCGAGAAATCAGAGAAAGCACAATCTGCAATATAGAAATCTGCATTGTCTTCAATAGATCCAGCATATAGTAGTGTCGTTGCAGCCCCCATTGATTCTCCGTGAATTCCTAAAATAGCATCATCTCCAATAATCGATCTCACTGTTTGCACTACCGCTTGCAAATCAAACTTCTCATAATGTCCATAACTTGTTGTTTTTCCACCTGATTCTCCGTGTCTTCTGTGATCAAAAACAAAAGTATTAAATCCAAGTCGTTCATACATTCTCGCGTACTTCATAGAATTCATTTTGTTTTCTGTAACACCATGGCTAATAATTACGGTATTTTTTGTGTCAAGTGGTTGTAAAAATACACCTTTCACTTGGTAACCGTTTGGTGAATCAATTAACATTTCTTCTTTACGACAATTTTTATACCAAGCTTCATCAAAACGTTGTGCTTTTATTTCACGGTCATAGATAAATCGGTCGTCTTTCTTTTTAATGTACATTAGTTTATTCGTTACAAATATACCGAATACAGTTGTTGCTGCAGATAAGGCGGTTGTAAAAATACTAGAGAATAAAAAGACTCTTCCACGTTTCATAAAAACACCTCGATCTCTTAAAATTTTGAGATATTCAAACCCTTAAGTAACACATCGATAAAACTATTGTAACATAGGATTGTAAACGTAGTATTAATTAAAATCATGTCGTAATTGTATGGGGAATTTGGTAAAATCTCATTACGAAGTGAGTGTTTCCAATGTAAGCGTACTCTTCTTTATTATATTTTACGCAAGAAATAAACGATTGGTTCACAATTCCACCGCGAAATGACAGTAATATATGAAAGTAGGTAATGAAAAATGGCTAAAAATAAAAAACAAAATGGTTTTGCTCAAACAACAAATGTTAGTGATTTAGGAAAAAATGAATCAGTAACATTACAAGATCAATTAAACAGTGACGTCCTAGCGAAATTAAAACTAACTAAGAAAAACTTGGTGGAAGAACAACAAGCCAAAGAAGCAGAACTAGAAGCACAACGCGCATTCGAACGTAAACAACGCGAAAAAAACATGAGCTTCGAAGAATTACTTGAGAAGTACGGGGATCAAGGATCGAAGTTTTAGGTTGATTGGGGGTTAGTGAGGGAAGTTTGAGGTGCGCGGTGGCAAGTGTACATGGTGTATTGCTCGAGGGCGTGGAATAATGGACAAAACTTGCTGGAAAAGTTAGTGGAATGTCCATAAGAAGTGGGTTAATGGACAAAACCTGCTGGAAAAATTAGTGGAGTGTCCATAAGAGGCGGGTTAATGGACAAAACCAGGTTGAAAAGTAGGTGGAATGTCCATATGAAGCGGGTTAATGGACAAAACTTGGTGAAAAAGTTAGTGGAATGTCCATAAGAAGTGTGTTAATGGACAAAACCAGGTTGAAAAGTAGGTGGAATGTCCATTACAAGCGAGTTAATGGACAAAACTTGCTGGAAAAGTTAGTGGAGTGTCCATAAGAGGCGTGTTAATGGACAAAACCTGGTTGAAAAAAAGGTGGAATGTCCATATGAAGCGGGTTAATGGAGAAAACTTGCTGGAAAAGTTAGTGGAGTGTCCATAAGAGGCAGGTTAATGGACAGAACCTGGTTGAAAGGTAGGTGGAGTGTCCATAAGAAGCGTGTTAATGGAGAAAACTTGCTGGAAAAGTTAGTGGAGTGTCCATAAGAGGCGTGTTAATGGACAAAACCAGGTTGAAAAGTAGGTGGAGTGTCCATAAGAAGCGTGTTAATGGACAAAACCTGATTGAAAGGTAGGTGGAGTGTCCATAAGAAGCGTGTTAATGGACAAAACCAGGTTGAAAAGTAGGTGGAATGTCCATAAGAAGTGTGTTAATGGACAAAACTTGCTGGAAAAGTTAGTGGAGTGTCCATAAGAGGCGGGTTAATGGACAAAACTTGGTGAAAAAGTTAGTGGAATGTCCATAAGAAGTGTGTTAATGGACAAAACCAGGTTGAAAAGTAGGTGGAATGTCCATTACAAGCGAGTAAATGGACAAAACTCGGTGAAAAAGATAGTGGAATGTCCATAAGAGGCAGGTTAATGGACAAAACTTGGTGAAAAAGTTAGTGGAATGTCCATAAGAGGCAGGTTAATGGACAAAACTTGCTGGAAAAGTTAGTGGAGTGTCCATAAGAGGCAGGTTAATGGACAAAACCAGGTTGAAAAAAAGGTGGAATGTCCATATGAAGCGGGTTAATGGACAAAACTTGGTGAAAAAGAGGTTGAAGTATCCATAAGAAACAGTTTATTGGATACATTTCGATGGAAAAGGTTGGGTTTTGTCCATTATCATTTTTCTCTGTGCCCAAATCGACCCGAAATCCATGTGAATGGTAACATAGAACGGTTCTCAGTGCCCAAACAGCTCGAAAATCCACCTCAAAAGTAACATAGAGCGGCTCTCAGTGCCCAAACAGCTCGAAAATCCACCTGAAAGGTAACATAGAGCGGCTCTAAGTGCCCAAATCGACCCGTAATCCACCTCAAAGGTAACATAGAGCGGCTCTAAGTGCCCAAACAGCCCGAAAATCCACCTCAAAGGTAACATAGACCCGTTCTCTGTGCCCAAATCGACCCGAAATCCACCTCAAAGGTAACATAGAGCGGCTCTCACTGCCCAAACATCCCGAAAATCCACCTCAAAGGCAACATAGAACCGTACTCAGTGCCCAAACAGCTCACAATTCCACCTCAAAGGTAACATAGAAGTCCACTTCGCACCCAATCCGTCCACAAAACAAAAAAGAGAAGCGCACAAACGCTTCTCCATACTTCATTCCATTCCTCACAAACTACTTCTTTGCTTTCCTCATTCCATAAATAAAGAACAACAAAATAAACCAAATCGGCGTAAGCAGTAAAGCCGGTCTTGTATCATCGGAAACAAACATAATTCCCAAAATCACCACGAATAGAACTAGTACCACATAGTTAATGAACGGTGTTAGTGGTGCTTTGAAATGTGATTTTTTGTGTAAATCTGGACGTTTTTTCAAATAAACTAAATGAGAAATCAAAATGATACTCCACACCCAAATGAAACAAATCGCACTAATCGTTGTAACAATGCTAAAAGCAGATTCAGGTACTAAATAGCTTAATAAAGCCCCAACAGAAACAACGATCGCTGAAACAATCAATGCATTTCCAGGTACGTGATTTTTATTTAACTTGGAGAATGCTTTTGGACCTTGTTTATTTTTACTTAAGTTAAACATCATGCGGCTAGTGGAGAATAAACCACTGTTCCCGGCAGAAGCTGCAGATGTAATGACGACGAAATTAATAATACCAGCCGCTACTGGAATCCCAACCAAAGTAAACACTTGTACAAATGGACTATTTGCTGCACTTAACTCTGTCCATGGGTTGATAGATAAAATAACGAAAATCGCTCCGACATAAAATAGCAAGATGCGGACAGGGATTTTATTAATCGCTGATGGAATATTTTTTTGTGGATCCGCAGTTTCAGCTGCAGAAACCCCTACTAATTCAACCCCTACAAATGCGAATACTACCATTTGGAAGGCGAATAAAAATCCTGAAATACCATTCGGGAAGAAACCACCATGTTCCCATAAATTTGAAACTGACACATAGCCTGTATCTGTTTGGAATCCAGTAATAATCATCACAATTCCTATAATTATTAATGCAACTATCGTAATTACTTTAATAATAGCGAACCAAAACTCTAACTCTCCAAATAATTTTACAGTTAATAAATTCAAGGCTAATAAAATTATTAAACATAGGATTGCAGGGATCCATTGAGGAATGTCAAACCAGTGTCGAACATAAACACCAACCGCAATAATATCTGCCATAGCAGTCATAATCCAACAAAACCAGTAAGTCCATCCTGTGATAAATCCTGCCCAGTCACCTAAATAATCTGTAGCGAAATCTGTAAAAGATGAATAGCGTGAGTTTGATAATAACATTTCACCTAATGAGCGCATTACAAAAAATAGCGCCACACCAATGATTAAATATACAAATAGGACGGACGGACCGGCTTTTTCTATCGCTGCTCCTGATCCTAAAAATAAACCTGTACCAATCGTTCCACCAATAGCAATCAATTGAACATGTCGGTTTTTCAATTCTCGTTTTAACTCTTGCTGTGCCATTAGAATGCCTCCAAAAATATTAGATTTGCTATTTTGCTGCTAATATTACTAAACAATGCATTTCTGATGGATTCACGATTTCTGTATCCTAATTGGACATTTATGATGTGACCCCCCTGTGTCGCAAACAAGAACTGGGACAGAAAGCCTGTCCCCAATGTCCCTCCAAGAAAATAAAAAAAGAGATGGTAGGATACCATCTCTGAAAAGTCGAAGAAGAGGAATAAATAAATGTAAATGCATCATTTCATTTAATATTCGTTTCTAGCTTCTGTCCTTTTGCCTGAGATTGTGAACCCTTCGGCGTCGCGTAATGCGAACTCTCCAGAAATTGCTCCAGCTATAGTCCCCCCATAGCCTTCATCGCACTATATGTAATTGAATTCAATTGTACAACTCACCTTGCAATTGAATTTATAGTGAATATAACAGTTATTTATCAAACTTACAATACTACGAAACTATTTTAATGCTTCTAGTAAAGTAATTACAAGTACATAAAAGAATTGCAATAGGGTGAAACAGTGAATAATGTAATAAATAAGAATAGTGAGAGAAATCGATACTTCCAACCGAAAACATAAAAAAACTGACAAAAAATTGTCAGTTCGTCATTGAGTTCATTTTTCTATTTTTGATATATTCTCTTAATGAAAATAGTATTTTTAATATAACAATAAAAGTAATAGCCCCAGTTGTATCAAGCAAAACATCTTGGAAAGCGCCTGTTCTACCAGCAAGAAAGGTTTGTCGGTATTCATCAAGGCAGGCGAGAGTAAAAGTTGTAAGTATTGCGTATATGACAGCTAGTTTTAATTTGAATTTTCTATAGACTATATAAAACAAGCTCGCTAATAGACCAAAACCAATGAAGTGAAAACTTTTTCGAATTAAGAATTCAATAAAGTAAAAATAGCCACGAGTTTCTACGGAAATGGTTTTTCCCCAATAGGAAAGTTCAATTTTGCTTAACAAATCATAGAAAGGTTGATCAGCTAAAATCGTTCTTAATGATGGAACTAGCGTTTGCTGTTCATAAGTGGTGTTCGAAAATACGAAAAGTATGAGCAACCCAACCGCTAAAAGTAATAAATATTTTTTCATCGGTGCTCTTCGTACATGTCTTGCTTAACGATATTTTTTAGTAGCTCTACATTCTTTATCTGTTGAGCTGTTTTATATGCGGCAATATTATCAAGAAGCTGCTTTTCATTTCTTGCACCTATGACAGTGGAAGCAATGACTGGATGACTAAGGTTAAATGCAAGTGCAGCTGCATGAATGTCACCAAATTCTTCCTCGATTTTTTGCAATACTTCTACTAATTCCTCTTTTGAATATGACATATAGCCTTTCGATTGCTCAACCCGTGATTTCCACTCATTTGTTAGTAAGCCTTTAGCAATCGACCCACGTGTAACAACTGAAGTGCCCGCTTGTTGAATAGATTCAAACCATTCTTCTGGTCTACGGTCGAGAAGACTATATTGCATCATGTTTGAGACTGCAGAACTGTTTTGGACGAATGGAATAAATACGTTTGGACGAATCGATGAAATACCATATTCACGAATAAGGCCATCTTTTTTCAACTTTTCAAATGATTCGATGATCTCGTCCCACGAATCTTCTTTAGTACCTCCATGGAGCTGGTAAATGTCAATGTAATCTGTTTGTAATCGGCGCAAACTATCTTTCAAGCCTTCTTCAATATGCTTAGGGGAAGCATCCCAATGCCAACCATTTCCGTCCTCATTCCATACATTACCAACCTTTGTTGCAACGATGACTTCATGGCGAAAAGGTTTTAAACATTGACCAACGATCTCTTCATTGATTCCTTTATCATACAAATCGGCAGTATCAAAATAATTAATGCCATTTTCAATGGACAGTTCAATAATTGACTTTGCTTCTGATAGATTAGTAGGAAGTGACATGCATCCTAAACTTAGCTCTGAAATTTCAATATCGCTTTTTCCAACCGTTCTTTTTTTCATGTAAAGAACCTCATTTCCAAAACTGTGTTATTTCCATATTAATGGTACAATAAAACAAAACATTAGGACAAGCGAGGACACCTTTTCATGAAAAAATTTGAAGAAAAAACGATACATTCAGAACCCATTTTTAAAGGGAAAGTCATTTCTTTAAAAGTTGATGATGTCATCCTTCCAAATGGAAAAGAATCAAAAAGAGAAATTGTTAATCATCCAGGTGCGGTGGCAATAATTCCTATTACTGACGAAGGTAAAATCATTCTTGTAGAGCAATATCGAAAAGCGCTTGAAAGATCAATTATCGAAATTCCTGCTGGGAAGTTAGAAAAGGGAGAATCTCCTGAACATACTGCTAGAAGGGAGTTAGAGGAAGAAACGGGTTATGGCTGCCATGAGTTGACGTACCTTCAAACATTTGCTACATCTCCAGGATTTGCAGATGAGGTCATTCATCTTTATGTTGCTAAACAACTTTATACAATCGATGTGAAAGCAGAACTTGATGAAGATGAATTTGTATCACTTATGGAAGTTTCGCTCCAAGAGGCAGAAGAAATGGTAAAAGAACAAAAGATTTATGATGCCAAAACAGCATTTGCAGTTCTTTGGATGAAGCTACAAGAGCAAAAATAGTTTTGAACTCAATAAAAACCGATCGTACTCATAATTTCAGCTGTGAGACCGGGCGTTTTTTGATAGATTGTTAAATATTTTTTCATGAGAATTAATTCAGCCAGCATTACCAACTAGTAGATTAATTTATAAAAATTTAAACCTATTAATTTTGCATATTGATAGAGGACGAGCATAAGCTGTATCAACGAAAGGAGAATGCTTATGTTTCGTTCTACTATACTTATCCAATATGCTGTTATTTTAGCAATTAGTTTTGTGAGCGGTGTGATTTGTTTTCAAGCTTTTAGCCTAGACAAATCAATACAATTAATAGAATTGATTGATTCCAGAGTAATTGACCCTAATGATGTATCAATATGGCAATCAATTCTACCATTAGGAGTATCAATTTTATTAGTACTACTTTTTGCAACGCATCCTTATATTCCTTTTGTTGCCCAATTTGTAGTGGCCGTTCGAGCAACATTCTTTGGCTTTAGCTCTGTTTTTTTATTAACTCAACAAGATTCGATGATTGTATATAGTTTATGGTGGTTCCCGTTTCAGTTAATTTATTGTATATTGCTTCTTATTTTATGTTCAGTTTATACGTCGAGAAAAGTGGGACCTAACCGGAGACATTTTTTTGCACAAAATCTATTTTATATCCTATTAGCAGGTTTTGTAGGGCTTTGTATTCTTGAGATTCTCGTCATTTCTTATATTGTTTAAAGTAATAAAATTAGTATGAATGAAATGAATTTTTCGAGTACGCCAAAAAATACGACAAAGTGCGCATAATAATATGACTATATTTCGTCAATATGAAAATCATGTAAAACCTCCCTTGTAATCACTTTTACTCATTTGGTATAATGAGGTGAGTTTAGGAGGGCGTCGTATGGAAAGCCGTATCGATCGTATAAAAAAGCAATTACATAGTGCTGGCTATAAGCTGACGCCGCAAAGAGAAGCGACAGTTGCAGTGCTATTAGAACATGAAGAAGATCATTTAAGCGCTGAAGATGTATTTTTGAAAGTAAAGGATAAGGCACCTGAAATTGGGTTAGCTACTGTATATCGAACATTAGAATTATTAACTGAATTGAAAATTGTCGATAAAATTAATTTCGGTGACGGTGTATCCCGTTATGATTTGCGTCAAGAAGGTGCAAAACATTTCCATCACCATTTAGTATGTATTGAATGTGGATCTGTAGATGAAATCCAAGAAGACCTATTAGATGATGTGGAAGCTGTTGTAGAAAGAAGATGGAACTTTATCATTAAAGACCATCGACTTACATTCCACGGAATTTGCTGGCGTTGTAGTGGAAACAAAACTAAATAAGACTTCTCGAGTACTGTATCAATTGAATACAGTACTTTTTATTTTGTTCATGCAAATATTTCATAAGTTATTTTTTACTTATGGAATATTCCTAACTTTGTCTTTACTTGGATTATTCCAAGTGAATGATGGGTATTAAAATTAACATACCGAGCATTGTTTAACAGTGAGAAAAATAGAGAAATGGTGGACGTGCTAGGTTCAGATGTGTTATTCCAAAATGCACTTTTACTATTCTTAATTTCTGTAATTATTATTTAGCAGTTGGATTTGTTGTATCTAAAGTGCGACAAGTGAATATGAAAGAAATCGCGATTTTTGGTTTAATGTTTACTATTATTCAATTCTTTATCATTAATGTGTTTAGTATTAAATTTAGTATGGATTATATCTATGATGAAACAACAGTATCTATTGGGTTTGATATGGTCAGTACATTAGTTTTTGCTTTCATTATTTCATTTGCTAGTTTTTATGGTGGCAGCTACTTACGAAAAGTGTTAAGTAAATAATGATAATATGAATTAGGACGGTCCGTTAATAGCTGACCGTCTTTTCTATTCGTTCATTCACTTCCTTTTTTCTTATTATTAGGGGATAAATCTTGTACACTTTCCAAAAAAAAACTATCATAACAAGTGAGAAGGTTAGGTGAAGATAGTGAAACATACTAAAGACGCGCTGTTAGATTATATTCATTTTTTACAAGTGGAACGGCAACTTTCAAAAAATACGTTAGCCTCTTACAAAAGAGATTTAGAAAGTTATATTGAACATTTACATACAGTACAAGGAATTGAAAATTTAAATTTCGTCACACGTTCAAACATATTGCTCCATCTCGATGAATTGCGTACAAAAGGGATCTCAGCGCGAACTATTGCACGGCACATTTCAGCCATCCGCTCTTTTCATCAGTTCTTATTGCGTGAAAAGGTAACAGACTCAGACCCTACAATACACTTAGATATGCCGCAAATCGATCAAAAGCTCCCAAGAGTTTTGACGATTGATGAAATAGATGCCCTTATCGCTGCTCCAGACCGTAGTAAACCGCAGGGCATTCGAGACGTCGCAATGCTTGAGTTGTTATATGCTACTGGAATGCGTATAAGTGAATGTATCAGTTTAGATTTGAATGATGTCCATATAACAATGGGCTTTGTGCGAGTGTACGGGAAAGGTGGAAAGGAAAGAATCATACCACTGGGCAAAAGCGCAATAAAAGCATGTGATGCTTATTTGCAAGTTGCACGGGATCGATTACAAGGAAAGTATCCGAAAACTGATGCGTTTTTTATCAATCAAAGAGGGAAACGCTTAACAAGACAAGGTTGTTGGAAACTTTTAAAAGAGCATGCGGAAAGGGCGAATATAAAGAAGGAAATTACGCCCCATACTTTAAGGCATAGCTTTGCGACCCACTTAATTGAAAATGGTGCAGATTTACGTGCCGTTCAGGAAATGCTCGGTCATGCTGACATTTCAACAACTCAAATTTATACACATATTAGTAAAACAAGACTTTCAGAAGTATATAAACAGTTCCATCCAAGAGCGTGATTTCTAATTTTGTGGTAAATTTATTTTCCTAGGTGTTTTGGAAGGTTTACACCTGCAATGTCGGAATCAAATTTTCCCGACCACAATAAAAGCAAACTAAAAAACTTAAAAACAGAAAACAACAGTACATCTTAGGAGGAAAAACAATGAAACCCTTTAAAAAAATACATCTAATCGTTATGGATTCAGTTGGTATTGGAGAGGCGCCAGATGCTGCAAACTTTGGCGATGAAGGTTCAGATACTTTAGGGCATATTGCAGAAAAAATGAATGGTTTAAATATGCCAAATTTAGAAGCATTCGGATTATCAAACATCCGTGAAATTAAAGGAATGAAAAAAGTTGATCAACCAAAAGCCTATTTTGGAAAAATGCAAGAAGCTTCTGTTGGAAAAGATACAATGACAGGGCATTGGGAAATTATGGGCCTAAATATCGATAAACCATTTAAAGTGTATCCTGAAGGCTTCCCTAAAGAATTAATCGACCAACTTGAAGCGAGAACGGGTCGAAAAGTGATTGGAAACATTCCAGCTAGTGGAACAACAATCATCGAAGAATTAGGGCAAGAACATATGGAAACAGGAGCTATCATTGTTTATACATCAGCAGACCCAGTACTACAAATCGCTGCTCATGAAGAAATCGTTCCTTTAGAAGAACTTTATAAAATTTGCGAGATCGCACGTGAAATTACGTTACAACCAGAATTTTTAGTTGGTCGAGTAATTGCACGTCCGTTCGTCGGAACACCAGGTAATTTCTCGCGTACTTCTAATAGACATGACTATGCTTTAAAACCATTTGGTCGTACAACAATGAATGAACTTAAAGACTCCGGTTTCGACGTTATTGCTATTGGGAAAATTTCAGACATTTACAATAACGAAGGTGTGACAGAAGCCATTCGTACGAAAAACAATACAGATGGAATGGATCAAATTGTTGAAGTGGCGAAACGTGATTTCCACGGAATTAGTTTCTTAAACTTAGTTGATTTCGATGCGAACTACGGACATCGTAGAGATCCAATTGGTTACGGCGAAGCATTAGAAGAATTTGATCGTCGTTTACCTGAATTACTAATGGAATTAGATGAAGATGATTTATTAATCATTACGGCGGACCATGGTAATGACCCAACATTCCCTGGAACAGACCATACACGTGAATATGTACCTTTACTTGTTATTTCACCAAGATTTGCAGAAGGAAAAGAGCTTCCACTTCGCGATACATTTGCGGACATCGCAGCTACAATCGCGGAAAACTTTAGTGTCAATGAACCACCATTTGGTAAAAGCTTTTTGTCTGAATTAAAATAAGTAAATTATGTTATAAACTGAAGTTGTAAAGGGAGGCCACTCAAAATGAGAATGGTTGATATTATTGAAAAGAAACGAAACGGTGAAGAATTAACAACAGAAGAAATTAGCTTTTTCGTTCAAGGTTATACAAAAGGAGAAATTCCTGATTACCAAGTAAGTGCGTTAATGATGGCGATTTACTTTCAGGATATGACTGAACGTGAACGCGCTGATTTGACTATGGCGATGGTACATTCAGGAGACCAAATTGATTTATCACAAATTAATGGAATTAAAGTCGATAAACACTCTACTGGTGGAGTAGGGGATACAACGACATTATCTTTAGCTGCCATGGTTGCTGCTTGTGGTGTGCCTGTTGCTAAAATGAGTGGACGCGGCTTAGGACATACTGGTGGAACAATTGATAAACTTGAGGCTATTGAAGGATTCCATGTTGAACTAAGCAATGAGCAATTTGTAAAACAAGTAAATGATATTAAGATGGCGGTTATTGGGCAAAGTGGAAATCTGACACCAGCCGATAAAAAACTTTATGCTTTGCGTGATGTAACTGGTACTGTTCCAAGCATTCCTTTAATCGCAAGTTCTATTATGTCTAAAAAAATTGCAGCAGGTGCAGATGCAATTGTACTAGATGTAAAAACTGGTGATGGTGCATTCATGAAAACACTTGAAGAGTCTGAAGCACTTGCACATGCAATGGTAAAAATCGGGAATAATGTTGGTCGTAAAACAATGGCGATTATTTCAGATATGAGCCAACCTCTTGGTTACGCAATTGGAAATGCTCTTGAAGTGAAAGAAGCGATTGATACATTAAAAGGTGAAGGACCTGAAGATTTACAAGAATTGTGCTATGCGCTTGGATCTCAAATGATCGTTGTAGGCGGTAAAGCTGAATCAATCGAAGAAGCTAGAAAGATGTTAGTAGAAGTTGTCCAAAATGGTGCAGCTCTTGAAATCTTTAAGAAATTTATCGAAGCTCAAGGTGGAAATCCAGCGGTTGTTGACGATCCTTCGTTGTTACCACAAGCAAAATATAAGATCGATGTAGCTTCAAAACAATCTGGCTACATTAGCAAAATGGAAGCAGATGATATCGGTATTGCAGCGATGTTGCTAGGGGCTGGTCGCGCGACAAAAGAATCTACTATTGATTTATCAGTGGGTCTTGTTCTACAGAAAAAAGTTGGAGATGCGGTTGAAATTGGAGATACAATTGTAACAATCCATACTAATTCGTTAGATGTGGAAAATGTCATTCAAAAACTGTATGCTCATATTGAAATTTCAGAAGAAAAAGTGGAAGCTCCACAGTTAATTAAAACAGTCATTACAGAATAAAAAATCCTAAACTTTTAAAGCGAATTATTCATGAATACTATTTCATGGATAATTTGCTTTTTTTGAATTTGTTTAAATAGTTCGAAAGTTGTTAGTACAGTCAAGAAAATATTGTTGTATAACAGAATTGGTGGTAATATAATCTCGACATTACACTTTTTTGGTGTTGCAAGTAGTTTAAAGCTATTACTTAAATGAATATCGCCTATCGATTCCTCGCTAAATAAGGATCAATCAATGACGACTTTTAATAAGTTAGTAGCTTAAATATAGATATTTGCTACTAACTTTATTTTTTAGGTAAATATGTTAGAATAAGAATAATTTCATAATTTTTACATTTACGAGTTAAATTGCAACGCGAAAGAGAAAATGCATAAATCATACTAGAAGAAGGGATATAATGGGGAAATTTTGGACAGGGAGATTCGAAGGCTATTCATTTAATCATTTTAAAAAGGATTTATTATCCGGGACGATAGTAGGGATTGTTGCTATACCACTTGCGATGTCATTTGCTATTGCTTCTGGCGTGAAACCAGAATACGGAATCTACACGGCAATTATTGCCGGTATCCTCATTTCATTACTTGGGGGCTCAAGGTTCCAAATTGGAGGACCAACAGGGGCATTTGTTCCTATATTATTAGGTGTAGTATTAGCGTACGGTTATGAGAATTTATTAATTGCTGGGTTGATGGCAGGGGTTATGCTTGTCCTCATGGGTATTTTTAAATTAGGAGTGTTAATAAAATTTATTCCTAGACCAGTAACAGTAGGATTTACAGCAGGAATCGCAGTGATCATTTTCACGGGGCAAATCGGTAATTTTTTCGGATTAACAGGTTTAAAATCCCACGAATACTTTATCGATAATATTCGAGAAATTGCTTCTCATTTTAATACAATTAGCTTTTATAGTGTTTTAATTGCAGTTATTTGTATGTCAATACAGTTATTAACGCCGAAAATTTTACCTAAAGTACCTGGAGCTTTAGTTGGTATTGTTGTTTCATCTATTGTAGCGGCTCTATTTTTCAGCGGGCAAGTCGCCACAATTGGAACAACTTATGGTGCGATTCCTAGTACTCTACCAGAATTCCATATTCCTGAAATTACGATAGAAAAAATATATTTACTATTAGGACCTGCGTTTGTTATTGCGATGTTGGGAGGAATTGAATCTCTTTTATCTGCAGTTGTAGCGGACGGAATGACAAATAGTAAACATAATAGTAATAAAGAATTAATTGGTCAAGGGATTGCGAATATCGTCACTCCGTTCTTTGGAGGGATTCCGGCGACTGGTGCCATTGCACGAACTGCTACAAACATTAAATCGGGTGCAGTTTCGCCAATGTCTGGTGTAATCCATGGGTTAGTTGTTTTATTAACTTTACTTGTTTTTGCACCTCTTGCAGTCCATATTCCGCTTGCAAGTTTAGCTCCAGTATTAATGATTGTTGCTTGGAATATGAGTGAACGTAAACATTTTGCTCATATATTAAAACTGAAATCAGGCGATTCTCTTGTTCTAGTAATCACATTTTTACTAACAGTATTTACAAGTTTAACAACTGCCGTAATGGTAGGGTTATTATTAGCGGTCATTCTATTTGCAAAAAGAATGAGTGAGATGTTGATTGTCACAAAAGTACTACCAGACCATGATGATCACCATGGCAAAGTTCTACCACATGTAGTGAAACCTAATCATGACTGTCCACAAGTAAGTATCTATACAATAGAAGGGCCGTTATTCTTCGGTGCTGCACAAACTTTTGAGCAATCGATCTTATCTTCAATCAATTACAGACCGAATGTATTAATTTTACGTATGTCAAAGGTTCCTTATATAGATACGACGGGTGAGGAATATTTCCGTAATATAGTGAAGGATTTTAAGAGTCAAGGTGGAACACTATTTGTAACTGGGGTTAATGCTAAATTGAAAAAAATATTAGATCAAACCGGTTTAACTAAAGAAATTGGAGAAGCTAATTTCTTTGCACGTACAGGTGAAGCCATAAACCGTGCAATTGGTTGTGTTAACCGAGGAGTTTGCCTTGGATGTAAACATTTTGCATTCCGTGAATGTACTGATCTTTCTAGTACAAAAATAAGTTAATAGTAGATAAAAAATATGACTATTTTTCAAAATTGGGGTAACACAATTTTGAAAGATAGTCTTTTTTATTGTTTAAAATACTTCCTTTTTTACCATACTAAATGATGGTAATGGTTTATATTTGGCGCGCTTGTTTTAACTGCAGTGAAATTTCTATACAGTAACAAAAGCCAAATTCACATTTAATTTACCTTGTCCATCTTACATAGCAGCTCCTAGTTAGAACAAAAAGAACAACTAGGAGAGATTGTTCCTTTTAGTCGATTGATAGCTATAGTATGTCGGATTTTCACTAGTTTTAACGAATTCTTTCTACTATTGTCAGACGAAAAGGAAAAAAGGGGTGCATTGTGGAATAGCCTTGTAAGAGGAGGCGAATACCATTCATGAATTTTGAAATTAATATGCACACAAATACAATCGCAGTCATTCGTCTATATGGCGAACTGGATCACCATGCAACTGAAAAAATCCGAGATCAAATTTCCAGAACTATTTTACAAGGTAGCCTTAGAACGATTATTTGGAATTTAGAGAAGTTAAACTTTATGGATAGCTCTGGGATAGGGTTGATATTAGGGCGCATGAGAGAACTGCGTGCTGTAAATGGACAAACAATCATATTAAATCCATCGAATACGATGAAAAAGATTTTCCAGTTTTCAGGATTATCTTCGTTCATGATGGATGGAAAAGAACAAGACGCAATAATGCATGCAAGGGGGATTGTGAATGGATAACGAAATGACGCTTTCATTCTTAGCTGTGAGTGAAAATGAAAGTTTAGCAAGGATGGCCGTAACAAGTTTTGTGTCTCAGCTAGATCCTACCATTGATGAACTTTCTGAATTTAAAACGATTGTATCCGAAGCAGTTTCGAATGCAATTATCCACGGCTATGACGAAGATGGCAAAGGTCTAGTGACGGTACATGCTGTACGAGAAGGGGATGTCATTTCTGTTGCTGTAAAAGATGAAGGAAAAGGTATTCCTGATTTGAAGAAAGCGATGGAACCGTTGTACACATCAAAGGCCGAAATGGAACGTTCTGGAATGGGCTTTACCATTATGGAAAGTTTTGCGGACAACTTACAAGTTGAATCGGAACCTGGTGTAGGGACAGTGGTGACGTTTTCGAAAAAATTTCTCTCTGTAAAAATGCCACAAATTTCATAATTTTGGACGCGAATACGCCTGGCGTATTTGAAAGAAGTAAGGGGGATGAGGACAATCGAACAGCCGTCCAATGTTTTGTTGACACAGGAGGAGATGCGTGAGCTTATTGCTCAAGCACAAACTGGTGATATTGAAGCAAGAAAGCAAATGATTGAAGGCAATACGCGGCTCGTTTGGTCGATTGTTCAGAGGTTTGCTTCTCGAGGAGTGGAGCTTGAGGATTTGTTTCAAATTGGATGTATCGGGCTCATGAAATCTGTTGATAAGTTTGATTTATCCTATGATGTGAAATTTTCGACTTATGCTGTTCCAATGATTATCGGTGAAATTCAACGATTTTTACGAGATGATGGAATGGTAAAAGTGAGTCGTTCAATCCGCGAGTTGAACTATAAGATTCGACATGCAACCGATGAATATTTAAAAACAAACGAAAAACCACCTTCAATCTCTGAATTAGCAGATATGTTAGGTGTAACGAAAGATGAAGTACTCGTTGCTACTGATGCTATGAGAGATCCAGCTTCGTTACATGAACAGCTATTTGAAAGTGAAGGGGATTCCATCACTTTGATGGATCAGATGAAAGATGAAAAATCAGAATTACCTTTCCAATATGTACCTCTAAAAGAAGTACTAGCGAAACTCGATAAACGTGAACAGTCCATCATTTACTTGCGATATTACTTAGATTTAACCCAAACAGATATTGCGGAAAGGCTAGGTATATCACAAGTCCAAGTGTCGAGGCTAGAAAAGAAAATTTTAGCGCAATTAAAACATTGGATGGACACCAATAATGCAACAAGATCTACTAAAAAGACGGTGAATAAATGACCAACAAGATTTTTACATCTATAGACGAGGCAAAAAATTATTGTTTTAGTCAATTTGGTAAAGATGAATCATTTGATATTTGTATAAAAGAAGTATACGTAAGAAGTTTACCTGTACTTCTTGTGTATGTAAGTGGGCTCATCGATTCAAATACGTTAACGATTCAACTTACGCCACTCTATTTAGAGCGTGAGGATTTCGACAAATATGAGATAAAAGATCATATTGAAGACGAAGACGCATATTTCGATGAGCATTTTAACTTCTTTGGAAAATCGGAACCAAAAGACAAAAATGAATTTATATTAAGCGTTTTAAGTGGGACAGTTGGGATTGTTACGTTGCATGGTTATGCATACACATTAGAGTTGCGTAATTATCCAGGACGTACCCCTGAAGAGCCTGATAATGAAAAAGTAATTAGAGGATCGCGTGATGGTTTTGCTGAAAACATTATCATCAACGCGGGACTTATCCGACGTCGAATTAGAAGTTCTCAATTACGAATTAACCTCCATAAGTTATCTGATTTAGGACAAACCGATGTTGCGATTTGCTATATGAATGACATCGTGAATGATAAACATTTAGAGTGGATTAAAAAGCGCTTTGAGCAGATTAAACATGATGGTCTGACAATGACTGATAAATCACTGGAAGAATGGTTATTTAAACAAAGATTCCATCCTATGCCATTTGTCAGATATTCGGAAAGACCTGACATAATTGCAGCACACTTATTAGAAGGCCATATTGCAATAATAGTGGATACATCGCCATCGGTTATTATTGTTCCTGTGACGATGTTTCATTTATTGCAACATGCAGAGGAGTACCGACAAGCACCATTTATTGGTACTTCGGTAAGACTTCTTAGATATATAGCTGCATTTTTAAGTTTAACTTTACTGCCGATTTGGTACTTACTCGCGACAAATGAATATCATGTCCCCGATGCGCTCTCCTTTATCGGAGCCAAAGAGGATAACAATATTCCATTATTCCTTCAAATAATTATTGCGAGTTTAGGGTTAGAATATTTACGACTCGCCGCTATTCACACCCCAACACCACTGTCCACCGCAATGGGCTTAGTGGCTGGTGTAATTATCGGACAAATTGCGATTGAAGTAGGATTATTCTCTTCCGAAGTCGTACTCTATACAGCTGTAGTTGCGATTTTCTCATTTGCAATTCCAACTTATGAATTGAGTACAGCATTGAAATATTTCCAATTCTTAATAATTATTTTAACCGCTTTATGGGGGGCAAATGGTTTCTTCATTGCTTTATTTATAACGTTTTCATACTTCTGCCATTTAAGGCCAATGAACGTGCCTTATATGTGGCCATTAGTACCTTTCTTCCCGAAAGCATTCGCACGTGTCTTTATTAGGTTTCCGATGGCAGATGATGCAATTAGACCGTATATTGTCGGGGCGAAATATCGAAAGCGTTCTTGAATGTACCATTGCATAAACGATGTTTCCTATGTTAAAGTTCACATATAAGTTTTTATCTTTAGAAAAGTATTTTTTACATTTCTAGAGAACTTAAGGAGAGATCGTTTATGCATTTATATGGAACACAGTGTATATCAAATAACGGTCATTTAACAATTGGTGGAGTAGATACTGTTGAGTTAGCGAAAACATATGGTACTCCACTTTTCATTTATGACCTTGAGTTAATTCGTGAACGTGCAAGAGGATTTATCGATACATTTAATAAATTAGGGGTTAAAGCAGAAGTTGCTTATGCATCAAAAGCATTTTCATGTGTAGCAATCTATCAAGTTGCGAAACAAGAGAATTTATCATTAGATGTAGTTTCTGGCGGTGAACTATATACTGCCATTAAGTCTGGTTTCCCTGCAGAACGAATTCATTTCCATGGTAATAACAAATCTTATGCTGAACTTGAGTTAGCATTTGAAACGAAAATTGGTTGTATCGTGGTTGATAACTTCTATGAAATTGAACTATTAAAAGAGATTTCAGAAGCTAAACAACAAGCGATGCGCATCTTACTTCGTGTAACACCGGGAGTTGAAGCACATACACATGACTTTATCACGACAGGACAAGCTGACTCTAAATTCGGCTTTGACTTAAACAATGGCCAAGCTGATGAAGCTTTCCAAAAAGTTGTTAATCATCCATACTTACAATTACTAGGATTACATTGTCATATTGGATCTCAAATTTTTGAAACAGACGGCTTTAGTTTAGCTGCTGGCAAATTAATGGAAAAAATTAGTGATTGGAAAGAAAATTTCCAATTTGAATGTACAGTTTTAAATTTAGGTGGAGGCTTTGGTATCCGTTATACTGAGGAAGACCATCCACTTGAACCGAAAGTTTATGTTGAAGAAATGATTAAAACGGTTCAAGAGAATGTAAAAGAATATAAATTATCCATGCCAGAAATTTGGATTGAACCAGGTCGTTCATTAGTTGGAGATGCAGGTACTTCACTATATACAATTGGATCTCAAAAAACAGTTCCAGCGATTCGTGAATATATTGCAGTCGATGGCGGTATGAGTGATAATATTCGCCCAGCATTATACGATGCAAAATATGAAGCGACAATTGCCAATAAAGCAAACGAGCAAAGAGACTTTACATATACAGTTGCAGGTAAACTGTGTGAATCTGGTGATAAATTAATCATCGATGCTGCTTTACAAAAAGCTGAAGCTGGAGACTTATTAGCTGTATTTTGTACAGGTGCATATGGCTATTCAATGGCCTCAAACTACAATCGTATTCCACGCCCTGCAGTTGTCTTTGTTGAATCCGGTGAACATCAATTAGCTATCAAAAGAGAAAGCTACGAGGATCTTGTTCAAAACGACCTTCCATTTTCTATGAATCAGGTGAGTGTGAAGTGAGTAAAAATTCAAAATGGTGGATACTTGGCTTTTTAGTCGTAGGATGTTTTATATGGGCACTGATCTACTTATATATCATCATTCCAAATTCATCTTTACAATAATACTTAAAAGCTACTAGATTATTGAATTTATTTAGCTAGTTGCTTGTAATTAATATATCGTGTAGTATTGTAAAGATGTTAAAACAAGTATGATAAAGTGAAACTACTATTAGAAAGTGAATTATTTCTAATAATATGTTGAAGCCCACAGGATTTGGGTAACACAGTTATTGCTTTCATGGCATTTTGTAAACAATAAGGGCAAAAAGCGAATTTGGCGATAAGTACTGTGTTCTATTTTTCGAACCTTTACAAGCAGTTGGATCACCTACTAAATTGTTAATATGTTTTTATTTATAAGGTTGAGAATAAACTTGCTGTACAGGCGGGATAAAAGAGGGAATGTTATAGATGTTAGTTCGCTATAAAAAATCATTCGAAAAATTAGCAATGGGTCTGCTATCGTTCATGCCTGAAGAAAAAGAAGTAAAGCGATTAATGGAAACTATGCAAAAGTATGAGCATGATGACCATTGGCAATTGTACCTTTGGAAAAAGGATGAAGAATTTGTAGGATTAGTTGGCGTCTTTACACAAGATAAAGTCGCGACGATTCAGCATATTACGGTCATGCCTTCTTATAGAGGCGAGGGTATTGCAATGGCTATGCTTCTTGAGCTTTCAAAACAATATGAAAAGCTTTTGGCATGCGAGGCAACAGAATCATTTATTAACAAGTGTCTACCGATCATAAACGGGGCAGATGGTACGATTTAACGTACCTCTGCTTTTTCTTTTGCTAAGAAATTACTATTTATTTTTTTGATTTCTTTTTAAATCTCTTGCATTTAGTATATCTGAGCGATCACGAAGCATATGTTTATTAAGAAGATAGTGATAAGAATCTTTTGGTAGAATTCGTATTTTATTAGATACTAATGTTTGAAGTTCTTGGTTGATAATTAGGAGTTCAAACGCTTCAAATGGACAATCCTGTTCTAACTTCACAATAGAAGATCGACAATTATTTATTAATGAATCATAATCAATATAATCAAAAAATGGAGAGTTATTATTTTTTTGAAAGTTTTTATAGGCTTTCGTTAATGTTCTTAGAGCACCAGCAAGATTTTGACGACGCCAATGATACATACTTGTTGCTAGTTGAATATATCCGACTAATGGATGATTCTTATCGCTTCTTGGAATATCTTTCCAATACTCTTCCAATACTTCATGGCATTCAAAATAATCTTGGTTTCCATTAAAATAAGAACAATAATCGATAAACAATGGGTGAAACAGTGGATGCATTGATTTCCTCTTTCCTTTATACTAATGAGTGGTATATAAATAGATTCAGTTCAATCTACACATACTTCATCAATGAGTGTAGACAATGGATTCTAAACACATAAAAATAGAACTTTAACAAATAATCAGGTGGGTACAAGTTATGTCTTATGAAGTAAAATTAGATGCCTTTTCGGGGCCTCTTGATTTATTATTGCATTTAATTCATCGTTTGGAAATTGATATATATGATATCCCGATGGCTGAATTGACTGCACAATATATTGACCATATTCATGCAATGAAAGAAGTAGAGCTAAATGAAGCAAGTGAATATCTAGTAATGGCAGCAACACTTCTTGCTATTAAAAGTAGAATGCTTTTACCCATTCATGAAGGCGAAATGGAAGATGCGGATTTTGAAGTTGAAACAGAAGACCCACGAGAAGAATTAGTAAATAAACTGATTGAATATAAAAAATATAAAGAAGCAGCGATTGAGCTAAAAGAGCTAGAATCGGATCGATCATTAGTATATACACGTCCACCGAGTGATTTATCTTCATTTGCTCCAGACGAGCAACTAGCACTATTTGATGCATCAGTGAATGTGTACGATATGATCGGTGCATTACAAAAGATTTTACGACGTAAAAATTTAAGAAAACCACTGTCAACTAGAGTTGCAAGACAGGAAATCTCTGTAAAAGATCAAATGTTTGCCGTTGTAGGTTCATTAAAATCGAATGGAGGAAGATCCTCTTTTTCAGATCTTTTCCCTTATGAAGATAAGACAACCATTATTGTAACGTTTTTATCAATATTAGAATTAATGAAAAGACAAGTTGTTTCCGTTGAACAGCAAAATAACTTCGAAGAGTTATTCGTAATATTGGACAAGGAGGTTCCCGAGGATGAACTCAGAAATTTTAATGAGTAAAATTGAAGCACTTCTGTTCGTAATTGGGGACGAAGGAATTAGTGTAAAACAATTGTCTCAGCTACTGGATGTTGATTCGATGGAAATTGAAGCTGCATTAAGTGAACTGAAAACAAACTATGAAGAATCTAATGTTCGAGGGATTACATTAAAAAATTTAGCAGGTACATATCAGTTAACAACTAAATCAGAAATGGCAGATACGATAAAAAAATTAGTTGAAAACCCTACGAGTAATGTTTTATCAACTGCTGCACTTGAAGTTCTTGCTATTATCGCCTATAAACAACCTATTACAAGAGTTGAAATTGAAGATTTAAGAGGAGTTAAAAGTGATCGACCAATCCAAACTCTCGTTTCAAGGGCACTTATTCAAGAGGTTGGACGAGCAGAAGGGACTGGCCGTGCTATCCTTTATGGTACAACGAAAGAATTTTTAAATTATTTTGGTTTAGAAACACTTAAAGATCTACCACCACTTCCAGATGAAATGTTAAAAGATGACGAACAAGAAACAGATTTATTTATGACGAAATTCCAGGAAACTTTCTCAAAAGAAGGAAAGTAACCATTACTTAGTTTAAGTTTTTGGTTTACGTGAAATACTAGAGTGGAATCCCACTTGAAAAGAATGTAAACCAATTCTTAGTTGTCGCGAATCACATCGATTATTAGGAAAAAATTTGCTTGATTCATATATAATTCATAAAAAATTGTAAGTATGTGATTAGTGGGATAAATTGAACAAAGGAGTGCCTAGTTGAAAAAAATTGCGAAACTAATCTTAATGTTGGCATTTTCATTTACTGCTTATTTTGGTGCTGCTCAAGCTGCAAGTGCATCATATGCAGTAATCGACGCGGATACGGGAAGACTATTGTACGGAAGTAGCCCTCATGTAAGAATGCCCATTGCAAGTCTAACAAAAATGTGGACAGCCTTAGTCGCAATTGAAAATGCGGATATAGATATGGAAGTGACGATTTCACACGAAGCTGCTAACGCTGAAGGTTCTGCCATTTATGTAGAACCTGGTGAAAAGGTGAAATTAGAAACTTTACTTTATGGATTAATGTTACGCTCAGGTAATGATGCTGCCTATGCAATAGCTGAAAGTGTCGGCGGCTCCATTGAAGGATTTGTTGATTTGATGAACGAAAAAGCACTCTATTACGGGCTCAAATCTACCTATTTTACAAATCCATCTGGCTTACATCATGAATTCCACATCTCAACGGCATATGATACAGCGCTAATGCTAAAATACGCAATGGATAACGAGCAATTCCGTGAAATAGCGACAACAATCACTTATAATGCAACTGACAAACTAACGCATGGTACAAACTGGCTAAATAAACACCGATTATTAAGAGAAAAAGTTGGTGCCATAGCAGGAAAAACAGGCTTTACTAAGGCCGCTGGAAGAACGTTAGCAACCTATTTCGAAAAAGATGACAAAAGAGTAATTGTTGTCACATTAAATGAATCAAACGACTGGCAAGTGCATAAATACCTTGCACAAAAAGCGTTTGACGAATACAAAAAAGTTACGATTGCAGATAAAGGATCTTACACTGTAAACAATAATATTTCAGTCAATCTCGAAGAACCTATTAAACTACTTTTAAATGCAAACGAAGAAAACGAATTAAAGAATGTATTATATCTTTCTAGAAAACAAAATGAATTTGGTGTTTGGCACGTCTTTTTAAATAATCAAAGTATCTTTACAAAACGTGTTACTTTAGAGAATTAGATTCGAATGATGCTGGAATAATTCTGTGACTAAGGTTTAGATTTGTGATCCGGACAACTTGGTCGATAACAGTCAAGATGTAAGTTTGTTGTTTAACTGAGCTAGGAAATTGAAAGTGGTAGGGCTATCTAGAAAGTTCGACTTTCTGGAGTAGTCCTATTTTTTGTGGTGTGGGGGATGTTATGGAAGTGTGTATTGTAGTGTTTAGTTGAGGGGCGGAGGAAATGCGGTAGAACGGTGGATTATGGGAGATTTGTGTTAGGGAAGCCGGTGGAAATGTTTCGATAAGGTGGGTAATGGGACATTTGAGCGCGGAAACCAGAGTTACGTGACAAAAAAATAGGAGTCACCGGAAAAGTGTCACGGAAACCAGTGTTGTTTCGTGACAGAAATTCAGAAATCAGCGGAGAAGTGTCAAAATAAAGCCGTTATTTAGACAAAAAATATGAATTCATTTACAAAGTGTCAAAATAAAGCCGTTATTTAGACAGAAAATATGAATTCACATCCAAAGTGTCAAAATAAAGCCGGTATTTAGACAAAAAATATGAATTCAAATCCAAAGTGTCAAAATAAAGCGGTTATTTAGACAGAAATTATGAATTCACATCCAAAGTGTCAAAATAAAGCCGGTATTTAGACAGAAATTATGAATTCATTTACAAAGTGTCAAAATAAAGCCGGTATTTAGACAAAAAATATGAATTCACATCCAAAGTGTCAAAATAAAGCCGTTATTTAGACAAAAAATATGAATTCAAATCCAAAGTGTCAAAATAAAGCCGTTATTTAGACAGGAATTATGAATTCAAATCTAAAGTGTCAAAATAAAGCCGGTATTTAGACAGAAATTATGAATTCACATCTAAAGTGTCAAAATAAAGCCGGTATTTAGACAAAAAATATGAATTCACATCCAAAGTGTCAAAATAAAGCGGTCATTTAGACAGAAAATATGAAAGTCAGTTAGAAATGCCCCAAAAATAGGTTATGAAATATTTGAACACAGTAAGCCGGTGGAAATGTCCGAATAGCATAGGTTATGGGACATTTCATCAAGTAAATCCTGCCAAAATGTCCTAGAAAAACATAGATTACAGACATCTCACCATTAAAAACCGCACAAAATGTCTCGCAAGAAACAGAAACCCTAACTAACATCCGCTAACTAGCAACAAAGCACTATAAATCACATTTGTAAACAGCTGAATGAATAATTTCCCTATAAGTGGAAAACGATAAGAATACTTAGTGACAAAAAGCTGTTTTCCTTTTATATTGGACGAAAATATGACATAATTTTCAACAGATTCTAAAATGCAATCGATGCGGGTATGTATGAATCGAATCAAAGAATACTCGCCAAAAACATTGTGAATTGTCGTGAATGCAAAATCGCATCAATTCATCAACATTAACCGCTTTGTATTCAATTTACTTAGCATTTTAAATAGACGGAGTGAACTAGAAATGGAAAGATTACAAAAAGTGATTGCTTATGCAGGTGTTGCTTCAAGGCGCAAGGCCGAAGAACTCATATTAGAAGGTAAAGTGAAAGTAAATGGTAAAGTTGTAAAGGAATTGGGAACCAAAGTATCTAATTCTGACGTTATAGAAGTTAATGGCGTAAAACTTGAAAAAGAGGACAAAGTTTATTATCTCCTTTATAAACCAAGAGGAGTAATTTCTGCAGTTACAGATGACAAAGGTCGAAAAACTGTAACGGATCTATTTAAGAATGTCCATGAACGAATTTTCCCAGTAGGACGTCTCGATTATGATACGACTGGACTATTATTAATGACGAATGATGGCGAATTTGCTTACCAAATGACTCATCCGAAGTTCAAAATTGATAAGACTTATATTGCACGTGTTAAAGGTGTTCCAACGATTGAAGGATTAAAGAAGCTACAGAGAGGTATTAAGTTGGAAGACGGTAAAACAGCACCTGCAAAAGTGAGTATGACGTCATTTGATGAAAAAGCTGGTAAAGCGATTTGTGAAATCACGATTCACGAAGGTCGTAATCGTCAAGTAAGACGTATGTTCGAAGCTATTGGTACACCTGTTGTAAAACTAAAACGTGAAAGATTTGCATTTTTAGATTTAACAGGTCTAAATCCTGGTGAGTATCGCCAACTTACGAAACATGAAGTTAAGCTTCTTCGTGTATTAGCTGAGACAGGAAAAATTGATTAACACTAGTCTCGTAGTGAAAAGTTCAAAAATCATTCATAATAGGTCAAAGTACTATATTGGATATTTGTTATAATATAGGTGATTTGTTTACTTTATTCAGTAAATTTCACCTTACATAATTCAAGTAATGGCAAATGAACTGAATAAGTGAACCTGCCTAAGAAAATGCAATGCTATTGTCTACGACTCAAAAATGAGATGAATCATAAAGTGAATCATCGTGACAATCGCAAAAACAACAAGATAAATGAGATAGATGGGGAGGTTGACACTCATTGGATAAAAAAAGAAAGCGCTCTATTGTACGTGGAATTATTCTGGTTTTACTAGTAGTAGCCTTTGGTTATACAATTTATAGTTCATTTACGAAAGATAAAGTAGAGGTATTACAAAATGGTGATCAAGCACCTGATTTTCAATTAGTTGGATTAGATGGAAAAACGTATCGTCTATCTGATTTTAAAGGCGAAGGCGTTTTCTTAAATTTCTGGGGAACTTGGTGTGAGCCATGTAAGAGAGAAATGCCTGCTATGGATCGTCAATATGACGTCTACAAAGATCAAGGTGTTAATCTACTAACGATTAATATTGCACAATCAGAATTTGAAGTTGAAAGTTTCCTTAGAGATCTTGGTGTAGACTTTCCAACTGCTATTGATACAACAAAAGATGTAATGACTACTTACAATATCGTACCTTTACCGACAACAATTCTTATTAGTCCAGAAGGTAAAGTAAAAGATATTATTACTGGTGAAATGAGTGAAGCGGATATCGTTTCATATATGGAGTCAATTAAGCCAGAATAGGAGTTCAAATGATGGAAAAAATAGTTTGTGTTTGTGGTCATGAAAACCCGACTGGTACAAAAATTTGTGCGAATTGTGGTAGACCATTAACTGAAGAAGCAAAATCACAAAAAGTGTTAGACATGAAGTATGATGGTTCTGCTATCAGATCGAAAACATTTAACAAATCAATTGTCGATAAAGTATGGAACTTTTTCTCTAGCGTAAAAGTAGGGGTATCTTTAATCATTATTACTTTAGTAGTAGCTTCCATCGGTACAATTTTCCCGCAAGAATTTTATGTTTCTGCAGGTACGGATACTGAGAGAGCACTTTACTATGAAACGAATTATGGTTCAATCGGGACGCTTTACTATAATTTAGGATTAGCAGATCTCTATTCCACTTGGTGGTTCCAAGTACTTGTAGGAATGCTCGGTATTTCAATTATTGTGGCAAGTATTGACCGTGGTTTCCCACTACACAAATCATTAACGAAACAACGCGTTAAACGTCATGAAAGTTTTATGAAACGTCAAAGAGTAATTGCTGAAGGTACAATTACAGAAGGTGATTCTACAAAAACATTAGCTCAGGTTGAAGAAAAACTTAAAAAACTTAAATATAAAGTTCGTCGAGATGGGTCAGCTTTACTTGCGGAGAAGGGAAGATTTGCCCGTTACGGTCCATACATAAATCATTTAGGTTTAATTATTTTCTTAGTTGGAGTTATGCTTCACCAACTACCTGGAATGTATGTGGATGATTCTATGTGGATTCGCGAAGGAGAAACGCGTGCAATACCAGGTATGGATGGATACTTTTTAAAGAGTGAAAAGTTTATTTTCGAAACACATGATAATGAACCAACAACTGCTCAAATCCAACAAGGTGTAAATGCGGTTGCAAAAAATTACCAAACGGATGTCATCCTGTATAAAAAATCTGAAGATGCATTACCAGGTCAAACTGATAATTTAGAAGTGGTAAAAGAATATTCCATTCGAGTAAACCACCCATTACAGCATGAAGGCTTTTCAGTGTATCAAATGGATTTCCGTTTGAACGAATTAAAAGAAATGACATTTGCTTTAACGAATAAAGAGACAAGTGAATCATTAGGGGAAATTACGATCGATTTAAGAAACCCTAAAAAAGAATACATCATTAATGAAACAACAAAAGTTGAATTGAAAAAATATTTCCCGGATTTCTCTGGATTTAACGATAAAGGTGAGCCACAAACTTTATCTCCAAACCCAAATAACCCAGCATTTATTTTTAACATGATTACACCTGACCATCCAGATGGAGAAATAAGCTTTGTAGCCATTCAGCAAACTGTAGAGCCAACTGGTAACAATGAATACAAAATGGCATTTACTGGCGTAGATACGGTGAATATGTCAGGGTTAACAATCCGTAAAGATAACACAATACCGCTATTAGTCGTAGGTGCATTTATCTTCTTATTAGGTGTTACAATTGGATCGTACTGGAATCACCGAAGAATATGGGTTGAGCAATTAGAGGGCGGTCGTATTCGTTTAGCTGCTCATACAAACAAAAACTGGTTCGGCATTAAAAAAGAACTCGATGCAGTAACTGCTCATGCTCATTTACCACAATATATCGACCAGTTAGACGATGAAAAAGATAAAGAAGATCATGAAATAGAAGATGAAAAATAAGACTAGTTTGAATTTAAAAGGGATGGTGACCACACCGTATGAGTTTAATTGATTTAAGTGGTAATTTATTAGAAATTGCATTTATAGCCTACTTAGTTGCAACGTTATTAATTGGAGGTTCGATTAAGAGTTCAAAACCAGATGGTGCTACTAATCGTGCAAATAAATGGGGATACCTTGCAATTGTCGTAACAATCATTGGTTTCCTAGCACATTTAGGATACTTTATTACTCGTTGGATTCATTCTGGGCATGCACCAGTAAGTAACATGTTCGAATTTACAACAGCATTTGGTATGTTCCTAGTTGGGGCATTCATTTTAATGTTCTTTATGTATCGTGTAACAGCACTTGGCTTAGCTGCTTTACCGATTGCTTTATTAATCATTGGTTGGGCAGGAATGTTCCCACAAGATGTAACACCGCTTGTTCCATCTTTACAAAGCCATTGGTTAACAATCCACGTTATTACAGCAGCACTAGGACAATCGATTCTAGCAATTAGTGCAGTTGCAGGTTTAATTTATTTATTAAAAGTTGTTGATAGTAAGAAAAAAGGTAAAGAACGTTTTTGGCTTGAAGCCGTTCTATTTTTCTTAGTAGCTATATTAGGTAATATTGTCGTTTCCGGTGCATTCAATATTGCTGGATATGAAGCGGAATATTCATACATCGATAAGAACGGAATGGAACAAAAAATTTCATATAATGTTCCTGCAATTTTCGGTATGAATGAATCTACTACTTTAACGGATGGAGCTATGGATCCGTTAATTGAAGTACCAGCATTTATTCACGCGTTAAAATTAACGATAGTAGTATGGTCGTTAATAGGTGGTACGGTAATCTATTTGTTAATACGTCTTATTACAAGAAGACGTATTATTGAATTGCTTAATCCTCTAGTTAAGAAAGTAAATTTACAATTGTTTGATGAAATCGGATATCGTTCTGTTCTAATCGGTTTCCCTGTATTCTCACTAGGTGCACTTGTCTTTGCAATGATTTGGGCACAAGAAGCTTGGGGCCGATTCTGGGGGTGGGATCCAAAAGAAGTATGGGCTCTTATTACGTGGCTATTCTATGCGGCATTCCTTCACCTACGTTTATCTAAAGGTTGGGAAGGCAACAAAAGTGCTTGGCTTGCATTAATTGGTTTTGCAATTATAATCTTTAACTTAGTTGTAGTTAACTTAGTAATAGCAGGCTTACACTCTTACGCTTAATATCTTATTTATAGATTGAATAGAAAGTTCTTCTTGTTTTAGGAGAGCTTTCTTTCTATTTAACATTTACATAGATATTATTAATTAAGTAGTATGGCACTATTGAAATAGCATTTAAATACTGACAAAATGACTGTTTCGCTTTATAATCTTTTCATTTTTTTGCATAAATAGTACAATAATAGTAGAGAAGAATGAGAGGGGTAAAACCTATGTCTGAAAATATTTCTATATTAGTCGTAGACGATGAGGATAGAATTCGTCGTTTGTTAAAAATGTATCTAGAGCGAGAAGGATATGAAGTAGATGAAGCTGAAAATGGCGAAGTTGCTCTCTCAAAAGCATTTGAGAAAGAATACAGTTGTATTTTATTAGATATTATGATGCCAGAGAAAGATGGACTTCAAGTCTGTCAGGAACTGCGTGAAAAGAAAGTTACACCAATCATTTTACTAACTGCAAAAGGTGAAGAAGCAAACCGCGTACAAGGATTTGAGCTAGGTGCAGACGATTATATCGTTAAACCATTCAGTCCTCGTGAAGTTGTATTACGTGTTAAAGCAATTCTACGTCGCTCTACAGCATTCTCACCTGTATCAAATACATCTGCTTCAAAGGATTTAGTAGTATTTCCACATTTAACAATTGATCACGATGCACACCGTGTAACTGCAGATGGAACAGAAGTGAACCTTACACCTAAAGAATATGAGTTACTATACTTTTTAGCAAAATCTCCAGACAAAGTATTTGACCGTGAGCAATTACTAAAAGAAGTTTGGCACTATGATTTCTTTGGAGATTTACGTACTGTAGATACTCATGTAAAACGTTTACGTGAAAAACTTAACCGTGTCTCTGAAAATGCTGCAAAAATGATTGTCACTGTTTGGGGCGTTGGCTACAAGTTTGAGGTAGTCAATGACTAGAATATGGAATAGTATCGTCGGGAAGCTATGGGCAACCATATTGCTTCTCGTTTCATTTGTATTGTTCATTTTCACGGTATTAATTTTAGAGTTCTTTGATAACTATCACAAAGAACAAGCAAAGACATCTATTAGTAATACAGCTGCTACAATCGCAAATATAGTCAATAACTACGATGTGGATACTATTTTAGATGATATAATTGATGATTTATTGAATCAAGACACTAATGCTTTTATTGCAACGAATCCTAACGAAGTTACTTCTTCTTTCCAAACAGGATTAAATAAAGAAGAGATTCAGGAGAGCATATTAGAAAATGAGGCATTTAGAAAAGTTTTTGAAACAGACGAGCAAGTGATTAATGAAATGATTCTTCCTTCACAAAAAGAGTCAAACAAACTTGAATCGTATGTTGTGTTAGGTTACCCGTTAAAAAGTGAAACTGAAATGCACGGGGCCATCTTTATTTTCCAAAACCCCGAGTCTATTCACAAGACGACCAACCAAACAACAAAAATTGTCTTTTTATCCGCAGCTATTGCCTTCTTGTTAACAACCTTCTTTGCATTTTTCTTATCCAGTAAAATTACATTGCCTCTCAGAAAAATGCGAGAACATGCTTTTGAATTAGCAAAAGGGAAATTTGATAGTCAGTTACCATCTACTCAGAACGATGAAATTGGTCAACTTGCGGTAGCCTTTAACCAGATGGGGCGTCAGCTAAAACATCACCTTGAAGTAATCAATCAAGAGAAAGAACAATTAGCGAGTATTCTAACTTCTATGACGGATGCGGTAATTACTTTTAATCGAGATCGAACGATTTTAGTAAGCAATCCACCTGCTGAAAAATTACTGCAAAAATGGTATTTGAAGAAAGATGAAAATAACGTCAGTCCGATACCTGCAGAAATTTATCATATGTTAGATCATGTACTCGACTTTGAAGATAAAATAGAAGAAGAATTAGATATTAATGGTTCTAGCTATAGTTTAACAATAAGTCCTCTGAAAAATAACGGGCAGTCTATTCGTGGTGCAGTTGCCGTAATTCGAGATATGACAGAGCAAAAGAAATTAGAAAAATTACGTTCTGATTTTATTGCTAATGTATCTCACGAACTACGTACTCCAATTGCAATGTTACAAGGGTATTCAGAAGCGATTATTGATGATGTAGTTGGAAATGAGGAAGAGCGCAATGAAATGATTCGAATAATTTATGATGAATCACAACGAATGGGTCGTCTCGTATCCGATTTGTTAGACTTAGCGCGGATGGAATCAGGTAATATTACGTTATTTAAAGAAAACATGCCAATTGTTCATGTCATAGAGCGTATTACACAAAAATTTGCTCAAGTTGCAAAAGAAAAGCATGTCCACTTAGAATTTGCTACTGGTCTGTCAGAGGATCTACATGTAAGTTTAGATGAAGACCGTATTGAGCAAGTGTTAACGAACTTAATTGATAATGCAATACGTCATACTCCTGATGGTGGAAGTGTAACGGTTTCACTTGAAGTTGAACTGTCGTATGCTAAAGTGAAAGTATCAGATACAGGTGAAGGGATTCCTCAAGAGGATCTACCATTCGTTTTTGAACGTTTTTATAAGGCAGACAAAGCAAGAACAAGGTCAAAAGGTGGTACAGGTTTAGGTCTAGCCATTGCAAGAAACATCGTAGAAGCGCATAAAGGAAATATTAAGGTTGAAAGTGTTGTCGGTGAAGGTACGACATTTACTTTTTATTTACCATTATAAGGTTATAGTTTACAATAGCAGGGAATGCCTTTTCCCTGCTTTTTATATAAATAAGTAAGGAAGCTAGGCTGACGATTTCGGTGATCGACTTAAGTTCTTAATCGGCTTTTTATCATTGGGTCTTCTACATACCATGATCACACATAAGTGTTTAAATATGGCGAGATGGGAATATGCTTTTTTATAAAAAATTAAACATAAGCCGAAACTTTTAAATGTTTGAAACGACAAATTTAGTAGAATGGGAGTTGTTATGGATGAAAGAATCCATTTTCCATCGTTTATATGATACTTATCATCAAGACGTCTTTCAGTTTCTAATTTATTTAGTGAAAAATCGTTCTGTTGCTGAGGATTTATCACACGAAGTATATGTGAGAGTATTAAAGTCTTATGATCGTTTCGAAGGAAAAAGCTCTGAAAAAACATGGCTTTTTGCCATCGCAAAAAATGTAGCAATCGATTATTTTCGTAAAAATACAGTGAGGGCTGCACGTACGTTCGATGCCTTTGATTGGGAAACAAACCAATTAGTGTCCCCGACAAAATCACCAGAGTCATTCGTCGAGTTAAACGATGAATTGAGAGAATTACTAGAAGCATTAGAAAAATGTACAGGTGACCAAAAAATGGTCGTAATTATGCGCTATCTTCAGGAGCTATCCATTGCAGAAACAGCTGAGATTTTAAATTGGACAGAAGGTAAAGTAAAAACAACACAGCATCGAGCGATTAAACACTTACGGGAAATTTTGACGAAAGAAACTGATAAGGAGGCGAAGTCATATGAGTCATAATCAGTGGGATGATGACAAAATAGAAGAACTACTTTCAACTGTTCCAAAAGTAAAAGATACTCGAACAAAAGATGAAATCCTGCAACGACTAAAAGACGATGGTGTTTTTGATGAAGAGCCTTCAGAAACGAAAGAACCTATAATAACAATCAAGAAAAAGCGTAACAAATGGATTCCTCCTTTCATAACAGTGGCTGCCATTGCTTTAATTGCACTTATGATTCCTTCGCTAATGAACCGGATGAATAGTGGAGGTGAGCAATACTCACTCACTACTACGGAAAAAGCGGAAGATTCAGCTAGTTTGAATGCTATTTCTAGTGAAATGGCGGAAAGTGAATCAGCTCAAGATACGAGGGAATTCGGAATAATGGCTGAGGACTCAGCTTCAAGTTTAAGAACTTCCGTTTATCCTGAAGATTTAGAAGGATACACGGTTTTTCATATAGGTTTAGCCAGTGATCAAGCAGACAGTGTTCCTTTCACGATTTTAATACCGAATGAACAAGTAATGGAAGACTTAGGAAAACCAGACCCAACTGAAGTTGAGCTTTATAACTATTATGCTCCTATTTTAGATGAAGCTGCGATCGGATTCCAAGATTATCATCCATACAAAGGAACGATTTCAGAAGATGGAGATCAGGTGATTCATACACTTCCAGCTGGTCATGGTTACGATATGGCTACTGCTACGATGGGTGTATATACAGGTTCTTTAATTGATACTTTTAAAGCTTATGAGGAAGTAGTATTTTTAAATGAAAATGGAACACCAGTCGAATTTGATCAAGAAGGTGAACCGAGCAAACCGTTGAAGCTACATTCTGAATTCACACAATTTAATTATTTTAAATTTACTCAGGATAATGGGTCAGAATATTTATCTACTAATGGACGAAGATCTTTTACTACTGTTGAAGAAGCTCTTGAAAGTATGAAAGTGGAAGATAATGGTGTTTATCAAACCGTTATTTTGCCAGGAGTAGATTATTCTGTATCTGTAAATGGAAAAACAGTAGTTATTAAGTTTGCATCTGAGCTAGATTTAGAAAGTTTTAATCCTGTCGATGCAATGCAAATGATAGAAGGAATTTTATTAACTGCTGCTAGTTTCGACATGGAAGTAAAATTTGAAAATGTTATTCAATCTAACTGGGGAGGATTTGATTTTACAAATCCGCTACCAACCCCAGTTGGACCAAATAAACTACCATTGTTAATCAATAAATAGCATTGCTGAAATAGAACTCGTGTACTTGAAGGTGCGCGGGTTCCTTTTCATGTTTGTAAAGATGGGAAATAAATACACAAAGCTAGAGGGGGAATTGAAATTTGACCAATAATGGGATGTTAATGGACAATTTGACATTAAATGGGAATTGTAATGTCCATAAACAAGGTGATAATGGACAAAGTGAATGAAAAAGGCAATCGGAATGTCCATAAACAAATCGATAATAACTAAATAAATGAAATCAACCTCATAACTGCTCATTATTACAGAATTAATGTAATTAATAATGCCTCCCTAAAAGTAACCCTAAACCATACCATTCTAAAAGTCTCGAATTCAAACAAGTATCTTTACAGATGCCTATATACGAGCTATAATGAAATCGTAATAAAAAATTAAATATTGATTCATCTTCGGGGCAGGGTGAAATTCCCGATCGGCGGTAATAGAGGTTTACAATTCTGACCATTCACTTGGAGGAATATGTAACATAACTTCTTAAGCCCGCGAGCTTAATTTTGAGCAGGATTTGGTGTGATTCCAAAGCCGACAGTATAGTCTGGATGGGAGAAGATGAAGGTACGGCCGTCTTTCGTTTGCAAAATGAAAGAAAACTGTATGTTTTAGTATTGTTGTATAGTAATAGTACAACCATACTTATTTAAGTGTATCTAAAACTTTATTTAGAACGCTTATTAAACATGCTTTTTTCTCGAATAGACGTTTATTTAACTATACCTATTCTCCCTTATGCTTCCATTGCATAAGGGTTTTTCATTTTAGGAAACGAAACAAAGGCTGTCCTTTCTTCTTGCGAGTTGAATCAGCAAAGAGGAGAGATTCGTAATGCGTCGTCAAAACTTAAAGTTACGATCATACGTAACAATTGGGATGTTAAGCAGTATTGCCTTTTTACTAATGATTATTAAATTCCCACTACCATGGTTCCCAGTGTTTTTACAAATTGATTTTAGTGACGTGCCACCTTTAGTTGCAGCAATCACTATGGGACCTATTGCTGGTATTCTAGTGGAATTCTTTAAAAACTTACTAGACTGGATTTTCTCAGGTGCACCAACAGGAGTGCCAGTAGGACATATGGCAAATTTTGCAACAGGAATTCTATTTATCTTACCTGTTTACTACATCTATCAAAAATTCACTTCCGTAAAAGGGTTAACAGTTGGTTTAATCGTCGGTACAATAACTATGTCGTTAGGAATGAGCATATTAAACTATTTTGCATTTCTTCCTATGTACGCATCATTACTTGGATGGGAATTTAACATGTACGAAACAGTCGTACTAGGAATTTTACCATTCAACGTTATTAAAGGAATTTTGTTAATGTTCGTTGCAATCGTATTATTCCGAACAATGAAAACTTGGATTGAAAATCAACGCTCTCAATATTTAATTCAAAAATAAACCTGAAAAAAATTCATTTATATAAATTAACGGTCGATCCACATATGGATTGGCCTTTTCTATTTGTAAAGAAAAACCGTGATGTTCGTATCAAAAAGTAGAACACTGTTATTGATTTGTGTAAGGATAATTAACATAAACGCTAGACGCGAAGTGAAAAATAGGTAAATATCCCTGTTTAACTCATCGACTTTTGATATAATAAATATCTAAAATTCATATGTTATATTTTATAACATAGTATTGATTACAAACATAACATGTAATAAAATGATGTTAAGTAAGAAAGGAAATGTAACAAATACAAATTTTGATTTATTGTTACATTCAAAAAAACCTTTCTTAATACTTAAATAATTAGTTCATAAATATTAGGGAGAGTGAATTAAATGGGGAAATACACTAAAGAAGATATTAAAAGAATTGTAACGGAAGAAGGAGTTAAATTTATTCGTCTTCAATTTACAGATATTCTTGGTACAATTAAAAATGTTGAAATTCCTTTAAGCCAACTTGATAAAGCTCTTGATAATAAAATGATGTTTGATGGTTCTTCAATTGAAGGTTTTGTTCGTATTGAAGAGTCAGATATGTACTTAAAACCAGATTTAGACACATTTGTAATTTTCCCTTGGACAGCTGAAAAAGGGAAAGTAGCTCGTTTAATCTGTGATGTTACAAATCCTGACGGAACTCCATTTGCTGGGGACCCACGTTCTAATTTAAAACGTGTTCTTAAACAAATGGAAGAGCTAGGATTCACAAGCTTTAACTTAGGGCCAGAACCAGAGTTCTTCTTATTCAAATTAAATGAAAAAGGCGAACCTACGATGGATCTAAATGATGCTGGTGGTTACTTCGACTTAGCTCCAACTGACTTAGGTGAAAACTGCCGTCGTGATATCGTTTTAGAGCTTGAAGAAATGGGCTTTGAAATTGAAGCTTCACACCACGAAGTAGCGCCAGGTCAACACGAGATTGACTTTAAATACGCTAATGCAGTAGATGCGTGTGATAATATCCAAACGTTTAAACTAGTAGTAAAAACAATTGCACGTAAACATGGTTTACATGCTACATTCATGCCAAAACCATTATTCGGAGTAAATGGATCTGGTATGCATGCTAACTTATCATTATTCAGTGGCGATAAAAACGTATTCTTTGATGAAAGTGCCCCATTACAATTATCTGAAACAGCTCGTCAATTCATGGCAGGTATTATGAAACATGCTCGTGGATTTACAGCTGTAACAAATCCATTAGTTAACTCTTACAAACGTTTAGTACCTGGTTATGAAGCACCATGTTATATCGCTTGGTCAGCTCGCAACCGTTCGCCATTAATCCGAATTCCAGCTTCTCGTGGATTATCAACTCGTATTGAATTACGTTCAGTGGATCCATCAGCGAATCCATATTTAGCAATGGCAGTTCTTTTAGAAGCAGGTCTTGACGGTATTCGAAATGGCTTAACTCCACCTGAAGCTGTTGATCGCAATATCTACATTATGAGCCCAGCAGAATTAAAAGAAAATGGAATTGAAAGTTTACCAGGTTCATTAGCTGAAGCACTTGTGGAATTAGAAAATGATGAAGTGATTAAAGCTGCTTTAGGTGAACATATCTACGAAAACTTTAAAGAAGCAAAAGAAATTGAATTCGATCAATTCCGTATTACAGTTCACCCATGGGAACGTGAACAATACATGCAAATGTATTAATAGTTTGTTTAAAGATGCTAGGGTTTAACTCTAGCATTTTTTTATAGATTGATATATTCAAAGGGTTGTCTTGAAAGTTAAAACTCAAGGCAATCTTTTTCTATTTGTATTTTCATGATGAAAAAATTAAAACATATATTGATAAAGATTGAATAATAGTTTTCGCTAAGTTAAAGGGGTGAATGGTGTGCGGAAAAATTGGTTGAGTTACTCCATATTGGTGGTTATTGTTTGTGTCATTGTATGGACAATCTATTCGAATTTATTTCAATCAAAACTTACAATCGATAAATCTATGCCTATAGGAAGTTATGATATTGAGCTTGCGGAACCTGACGAAACTGAAATAGATGAAGGGGACGAATCCGAGGAAGTAGTAAGCGATAAACATGAGGAAGCTGAACATGATCATGAAGATTCTATATTAGATACACACTCAGAAAACGAAAACCACGACCACTCCCATGATATAAATACAACAGAAGTAGTGGATGTATCAAACCCGGCACCACAATTTGTTACAAAGACATTAGATGGTAAGCAAGTTCAACTTTCAGATTACTTAGGTAAAAAAGTGATATTAAACTTTTGGACAACTTGGTGTCCTCCATGCCAAGAAGAAGTTCCGGAGTTACAAAAGTTTTACGAGACATCAGCCTCACAACATGATGTCGTATTGTTAGGATTAAATATTACCTATGATGATCTTGGAATAGATGTTATCCATGATTTTCGAGAATATTACGGAATCACATATCCCATTTTGTTAGATGAGACACGTGAAATTACAGATAGTTATGAAATATTAACAATTCCAACAACCTATATCATTGATGAAAATGGAAACCTCGAAAAGCAAATCATAGGTCCACTTACAAGTGAAATGTTAGACGAAATATTAGAAGATTAATAGAGAAACATAGGAGTCATCTCCTGATAACCTGATATAGGTTGCGGTATACTATATGTAGCGAGATGGAGGTTGAAAATATGGAGATTATTGAAACACCCTATATCCTTGGTGAGAAGAATAAAAAAGCTGGAAAAGTTTTTACGCAAGATCAATTTGATGTAATGAATATACAGTTAAAAACAGGGGAAGAGATACCTGCCCATCATTCGGATCGTGATGTGATTATTATTGTTAGAAATGGAATTGTAGCTTTCACTGTAGAAGAAAAAACTGTGGAGTTAACAAATGAGCAACTTTTATATATAAAACCATTTGAAAAACATAGTATAGTTGCTAAAGAAGATGCGGATATTATTGTAATGAAAATAAAAAATGAATCACTGAATGATCAATAGATACAATAAATAAAGCACCTTACGAATTGTAAGGTGCTCATATTTTATCCCATAATATTGTATCCAGAGTCTACATAAATAACTTCTCCAGTTACACCGCTTGAAAGGTTACTTAACATAACCATTGTCATGTTCGCAACTTCTTCAGATGTTACATTCCGTTTTAATGGAGATTTTTCTTCAATTTGATGTAAGATTGTATTGAAGCTTGGAACACCTTTTGCTGCTAAAGTACGAATTGCTCCAGCTGAAATTGCGTTTACACGAATTCCTTCAGCACCTAAATCGTAAGCTAAATAACGTGTTGAAGCTTCAAGTGCAGCTTTCGCAACACCCATTACGTTATAACCGTCTAGCACTCGTTCAGCACCTAAATATGTCATCGTTACGATTGATCCGCCTTCTGTCATATAAGGACGAGCAGCTTTTGCAACAGCAATTAAAGAATAAGCGCTTGTATCTTGCGCAAATGCATAACCATCACGAGTTGTTTCAACGAAACGATTGTGTAAATCTTCAGCATTAGCAAATGCAACAGAGTGAACTAAACCATGAATAACTCCGTATTTTTCACCAATTTCAGTGAATGCTTTTGCAATACTTTCATCGCTGTTTACATCACATTCTACAACGTCTGTATTATAATCTGTGTAATTTGCTAACACTTTTTCAATTTTACCTTTTGAACGTTCCTTACGATAAGTAAAAATAACGTTTGCTCCAACTTCAAGAAGACTTTTTGCAACTCCCCAAGCAATGCTTCGTTCGTTTGCAACTCCCATTACGACTATGTTTTTATCTTTTAATTGTAAAACGTCCATTTAATTCGGCCCCTTTATCAACAAAGTAATATCAGTTATTAGTACCAACTACTAAAAAGAATTTTAACAGTAAATCCTGTAAATATCAATACAATAATAGTATCTTAATAATAGAGGTGAGGAATGATGAAGTTAACGGTTAAACAGTTAATTGAACAAAATAACGAAAAACGAAAATTGTTAACGTCAGAAAATGTAGCTTATTATGATGATTTACTTGTTTATATAAGAATGAATAAATTCAAGGATGAGAGGGCAACTGAGATTGTATTACTCAATTTATTAGATGAAATATTGGAGGCGCAAAAGGAAGGAAAGTGTGCAAAAGAACTTTTTGGCACATCTCCAAAGGGATATGCTGATAAAATCATTGAATCACTACCAAAAGAAAGTAAGAGAAGTATTATTGAATTTGGTCTAGAGATCTTATTTACGTTATTTGGTTGGTATCTAGTTGTTTGGGGAATTTGGCCGATGATCAATCAAGAAAATCAAACGGTTTACATAGGATCTCTAACTGTTTCGGCGTTATTATTAATAGCTAGCTTACTATTATTAGTCTTATTAGTTTTTAAAGTAATAAAAAATCAAGCATTTTCTGATCAAAAGAAAAAGACAACGGCTACTTGGGTTTTAGGGTTACTAATTGGAATTCTGTTTGTAGTTGGAATCATGAGTAATTTCTTGCTTCAACCTTTTGGCCCTGCTATGAAAATGACATATTACACTCCGTTCGGACTAGGGTGTTTTTTATTACTAGCAAGTTACGTGTTGAAGAAATCGCGTGAAAACAGAGTTGAGTAGTAGAGGTTAATGATATGGTGGGTTTCGTGACAAAAGGTTTCGGTGTTGCTCTTGGGTTTCACGAAAAGGGGATTTGCGTGACATAAAATACCAGGATTACCCAAAAACGTCACGAAACCACTATCAAATATGAAAACGCTCGGTAATCTAAGCAAATAAAAAAGGACATGTCTACCATGTCCTACAATTATTCAAACTTTAATGGGTCTCCATCAAATGACTCGTCTGCAACTTTAATAGAATCTGTTGGACAGCCTTCAAATGCATCTTGCATATCTTCTAGTAGATCCTCTGGAACTTCTGTAGTCCCCATGTTATCATCTAAAATAACGAAGGCAATACCTTCATCGTCATAATCATAAATATCAGGGGCAGCTGCACCGCAAGCGCCACAAGCTATACATGTATCTTTATCTACAATTGTAAATTTTGGCATCTCTTTCTCTCCTTTTTACGCTAGCTACAAATGAGCTTCTTTATCATTCTAAAACGGTTTTATTGACTTTTCAACATAATACTACAATTTTGGAGGGTATGTTTTTGATATTTCAAACTTTAGTCTTAAATTTACTCCGCCTATTTAATGGAGAACGGACCGTTTCAGCTGCCTACCATTTGTTACGTGGGAAGCGTTCAGGACAAACCATTCAAGACGTTGGAATCTTTCATTTGCATGATTATTTTGGTATTCTACCAAAACTTCATAGAAAACAATTTGATGATCAAATTCAACAATTGTGTGAACTTCAATACATAACCATTTTACCTGATAATGGCTACGAGATCACTGAACCAGGATTTCGAGCTTTAGAACAACCACTTCTATCTTTTGATGGTTGGCATTATCGAGGGAACGAACATATCTATTTTGCGCGACTTTCATTAATTGTGCAAACATTATCTCATCAGAGTGTGGGAGAAATGAAATTTACACCCATTCAACAAAATGAAATTGTTCAACAATGGGTAAAAAACTTTTTAAGAACACATCAATACCAAAGCGGACATCTGCAACAAAAATTATTGGATGAAATCATAGAAAGTTTAGATTCGTTATCAATAGAGGAACGTGATAAAGCTATTGTTATGAAAAGATTAAGTGGTATAAGTATTCCAGGTTTTACTTGGCAACAAATTAGCATACAAGAAAATTTATCTGAAATGGATGTTCAATTACTTTATATCGCCACGTTACATCAGTGGTTAAATGAAATAACCTTCAATGAAATAAAATATCCAATTCTTTCTCATATAGCAGAACAAGTTCGTATTGAAGTGACATTAACGGACTCTGCCTACCAAACAGCTCATCTGTTCAAAAAGGGTTATTCAATTGAGGAAATAAGTATTATTCGAAAATTAAAGATCAGTACAATCGAAGATCATATTGTGGAATTGGCGTTGAATGATCGAAAATTTCCATATCATAAATTCGTAACCGAAGAGGATATACAGAACACACTAAGGGCAATAGAAGACTATCAAACGAAAAAACTGAAAGTGTTGCACGAAGTTGTGCCGAATTTATCATATTTTCAATTACGTCTTGTTTTAGCTAGAGGTGACTCAAATTCATGAATTTAGAAGATGTATTATATCAACATTTTGGCTACCGCTCATTTCGTCCTGGCCAAAAAGAAGTAATCGAACAACTGATGCAAGGGAAAGATGTCATCGCTTTATTACCGACAGGAATGGGGAAATCTCTATGTTATCAACTACCTGGTTATTTATTAAATGGCCCGGTACTTGTTATTTCTCCGTTACTATCATTAATGCAAGACCAAGTTACCCAAATGAAGCAGCTTGGTGAAAAGCGTGTAGTTGGTCTAAACTCATTTTTGACTATGGAACAAAAACAGTATGCTCTAAAGTTTTTGGATCAATATCGGTTTATATTTATTTCTCCAGAAATGTTATTACAAAAGCAAGTTAGTGAGAGATTAAAAAGGGTACCACTTTCTTTAATTGTCGTGGATGAGGCACATTGTATCTCGCAGTGGGGATTTGATTTTAGACCTGATTATTTACGAATCGGAGAACTTTTCTCTCATGAAAATAGACCACCTATTCTTGCTTTATCTGCCACTGCTACTAGTAAAGTATTAGGTGATATTCAAACATATTTAAAAATGGACGACCCATATCAGTACATTCACTCAGTAGACCGACCAAATATCCATCTAGCTAGAAAAGTATTTCAGCAAAAGGACGAAAAGGTAGAGTGGATTATCCAGCATGTATTAGAAACAGAAGGTCCAGGAATTATTTATACACAGTCCCGAACAAAAGCTGAAGACATTAGTAATCGATTAAATCAGGCTGGACTATCTGCAGCGAGTTATCATGCTGGAAAAGAATCTGTTGATCGACAATTTATTCAACAGCAATTTATAGGAGGCCAGGTAAAGTGGATTGTTGCAACCAATGCTTTTGGAATGGGTGTGCACAAAGATGATGTGCGTCAAATAATTCATCATTCATTACCTTCTAACATAGCGAACTATATGCAAGAGATTGGTAGAGCTGGTAGGGATGGTAGGGATGCTTTAGCGATTTTGTTGTATGAAGAAGGAGACGAAAATTTCACGAAAATATTGGCAACGGATGAATTGCCAACGGAGCATCATATTGCACTCTATGAAAATGATAAAATTCAAGGTAGAAATCCTAGCGATATGGTACAAAATGGAGAAATCTCTGAAACTGCATTTCGTGTACTAGATTATTGGATGAATCAACTTTCAAGTGAAAATGTTAAGCAGTTGTTACATAAAATGCGAATTGAAAAAATCATTGAAGTAGATGAGATGATGAAAATTGTCCGTACGAATGACTGTATGAGAGAAGTACTTGTCCGCTATTTTGGACAAACTCTTAAATCTCGACCGCAAAATTGCTGTGAATGTTGTGGTATTGAAATGAAAGAGATTTTAGAGCCTAGAAAAATAGATGAATTTACCACACAATTTGACTCATGGAAAAATAGAATTGAGCACATATTAATTGGGAATAAAGAAAAATAGTGAAACTTTTTCATCTAAAAATCGACATAATCTATGAAAATGATAATTGGAAGCATTTACTTTTATCTTATATTTCGTCATAATATGATACAGTAAGTGTCGGAGGTGGTAAAAAATGAGTAAAGAGGATTATAGAGAGAAAATAGAAGAGCATCGTCAATCTATTGAAATCGAAAAACCTAACTCCAGACAGTCACGCTCACGTGTTGCGAAAAATAAAAAGCCAAGACGTAGAGACCCTTTAATGACAATTTTAACTGTTATATTTATTTTCATTCCATTAGTTATTTTAGTGTATGTATGGGGATTCTATAAGCCAACAACACCAAGTCAAGCACAAACTAAAGAAGAAGAATCTCTTGAATATGAAAAAAATGATAAGATAGAAGATGAAGAGACAATAATTGATGAACCAGTATTAATAGATGATACGGTAGATGAAAATAAAGAGGAAGATGACGAGTCTGAAGTAGAAGAATCTAAAGACAATCAAACAAGCGAAGAAGATACTACTTATGAAAAACCGAGTTCTGGACAAGTTCAGGATGAAGAATCAAAAGGTAACAAACATGTAGTTAAAACTGGTGATACATTATTTAGTATTGCAAATGCTAACAACACAACAGTTGATGCTATTATGGAAGCGAATGGTCTTCAAACACCTGATATTCAAGTAGGTCAACAATTAATTATTCCATAATTAGGGAAAATGATTTTCTTTTTAATAGTAAATGAAGTACAATATTCTTCATATACTAAGTTGGATTTTCGATTTGAAAGACGACGGTTTAGTTAAACTAGATCGTCTTTTTCTTTTTGAAAGGGGGAGAGCTTCTTGATTTATATCGCATTATTTGGTATTTGTTGCTGTATTATCATCATGCTATATATGGTAAAGGAAGCTTTTGAAAATAACGTTCTATATCATGAAGTTCAGTTACGTGGAAAAGGAAAACAAGAGAATTTTACGTTGTTTTTTATTTCTGATATACACGTGCGTAAAGTGAATGAAAAAATGATAAAGAATATTTCAAATAAAGTGGATGCGGTAATCATTGGTGGAGATTTCGCAGATAAACGCACTCCCATATATCGAATTTATAACAACATAAAAGTTTTAAAATCATTAGGTCCAATTTATTTTGTTTGGGGAAATAATGACCGAGAAGTTGGGGAAAGTCGACTTCGAAAAATTTTTGAGGAAACCGGTGTTCAAATTATTGAGAATGAATCGGTTTTATTGAATGAAAATGTGCGGCTAGCTGGAGTTGATTTTTCAGCAAAAAATATAGTTCCGTATGATCAGACCTTTAAATATTGTACTGATAAAGATGTAATTATTTTTATTGCCCACAATCCGCAAGTATTTCCGAAAGTACTAAAACAGCAACGTGTTGATTTACTAATGGGTGGTCATTTACATGGTGGACAGATTCGATTTGGACCTTTTGGAATTCATCCTCCTGGTTCATTTTCAATAGTTGACGGCATAGCGACTTTAATAAGTAATGGTTATGGAACGACTTTATTACCATTGCGTTTTGGTGCAAAACCACAATGTCACATTATTGAAGTAAAGTTTACAGTTTAACTAAATGAAAATGGGTAGGTTGAATTGTGAAATTTTCATGAACTATCAGCGGAATAAAATATTACTCGTTATAATAGAAGTAGGTTTGTTTTAAGGAGATGTCATTATGCAAAAGATTGATGCAATTATTGTAGGAGGAGGACCATGTGGTATATCCGCTGCTATTGAATTGCAAAATATTGGGTTACAACCAGTGATTATTGAAAAGGGAAACGTCGTCAATGCACTTTATAATTATCCAACACACCAAACGTTTTTTAGTACAAGTGAAAAATTAGCAATTGGTGACGTACCATTTATTATAGAAGAACGTAAACCGCGTAGAAATCAAGCGCTTGTCTATTATCGAGAAGTAGTAAAAATGAAAAACCTACAAGTGAATCGCTTTGAAAAAGTGGAAAGTGTATCGAAACTTGAGGATGGCCTGTTTTTAGTGAAAACAGACAAGGAGGAATATGTAACACCATACGTCGTAGTGGCAACAGGATATTACGATCAGCCAAATTATATGAATATTCCGGGAGAGAATTTAGATAAAGTATACCACTACTTCAAAGAGGCACATCCATTCTTTGACACGGACGTACTTGTAATTGGTGGTAAGAATTCTGCAGTCGACGCCGCTTTGGAATTACAAAAGGCTGGGGCACGTGTAACTGTATCATATAGAGGAAGTCACTATTCTCCAAGTGTGAAACCGTGGATTCTACCAGAGTTTGAAGCATTAGTTCGAACAGGTGAAATTGAAATGTTGTTCAATAGCCAAGTACGCGAAATTCGTGAGAACGAAGTAGTATTGACGGTAGATGGAAATGAAAAAGTAATTAAAAATGATTTTGTATTTGCAATGACAGGTTACCATCCAGATCATCAATTTATTCGAGCTATGGGTGTTGGAATCGACAATGAAACAGGTCGTCCTACATATGATCCAGAAACGATGGAAACAAATATAGAAAATTTATTTATCGCAGGGGTTTTAGCTGCTGGTAACAATGCCAATGAAATCTTTATCGAAAACGGTAAATTCCATGGCGGATTAATTGCGAATTGTATAGTAAATAAGAAGAAGTAAAGCGGCGCGGATTATGCGCCGCTTTTGTTTTGTAATAGCGGTGTAAAAATTTAATACCGGTATGACCGAGGAAGTGTATGTACCCGAATGCAATTACTGATGAGTGTGTTCATGGCCCGATGAAAGTGTCAAGGGAATTCGGTTTTGAGTGACATTATTTTGGTTTACTTCTTCAAACTGTCACGGAAACTCTGGTTGCGTGACAGAATGATGGAATTACTTCTGAAAATGCCGCGGAAATCCCGGTTGGTGACTGAATTTTGATTCCCTACTTCAAATTGTCACGTAGATATGCCTTTTATTTTGACATCTTTAATTGGATTCTATGATTTTTGTCTAAATAAGCCCTATATTTAGACAACTTTAATTGGATTCTATGATTTTTGTCTAAATAAGCCCTTTATTTAGACAACATTAATTGGATTCTATGATTTTTGTCTAAATAAGCCCTTTATTTAGACAACATTAATTGGATTCTATGATTTTTGTCTAAATAAGCCCTTTATTTAGACAACTTTAATTGGGTTCTATGATTGTTGTCTAAATAAGCCCTTTATTTAGACAACATTAATTGGATTCTATGATTTTTGTCTAAATAAGCCCTTTATTTAGACAACTTTAATTGGATTCTATGATTGTTGTCTAAATACCCCCTATATTTAGACAACTTTAATTGGGTTCTATGATTTTTGTCTAAATAAGCCCTTTATTTAGACAACATTAATTAGATTCTATGATTTTTGTCTAAATAAGCCCTTTATTTAGACAACATTAATTGGATTTAATGATTTCTGTCTAAATAAGCCTTTTATTTAGACAACTTAAATCGGATTTTATGTTATCTGTCTAAATACCCCCTATATTTAGACAACTTTAATTGGATTCTATGATTTTTGTCTAAATACCCCCTTTATTTAGACAACTTTAATTGGATTCTATGATTTTTGTCTAAATACCCCCTATATTTAGACAACTTTAATTGGATTCTATGATTTTTGTCTAAATAAGCCCTTTATTTAGACAACATTAATCAGATTTAATGATTTCTGTCTAAATAAGCCTTTTATTTAGACTAAATACCCCCTTAATTTTGAAAATTCTCAAGCCCGAATGTTCCCTCAACCTGAGCAAATGGGCCATTTCATCTTAAAACTACATACAAACTGCCTCAACCACAGACACCCCAAGCACAAAAAACCACTTAGCAAACGCTTCTAAGTGGCCATCACGCAAAACCCAACCCCAACCCAACCAATAACTAATTAAAAAACTCCTTCAAATCAACAGGTTTATGCACCTGATTTAATCCGATCAATAATTTTAACCGTGCTTTTTGACCGCTAATTCCTGTGGCGAAAATTACTCCCATATCTTCTAGCATTTTCCCTCCACCAACATACCCATATACAGGCTCAGCAATTCCGTTGAAGCAGCGGGAAACTAAAATCACAGGAATATTTGCATCTAGTAAGCACTTAATCCCTTCTGCAACTTGTGGTGGAACATTTCCTTGTCCTAAACCTTCTAAAACGACACCATCATATTTTAAATGTAGAATGGATTCGAGGATGTCTCCTTCCATTCCAGCATATACTTTCAACATTGCGACTCTTTTTTCTAATGATTGTATGTCCACATATCTTCTTGTTACTGGTGTTTGATGAATATGTACCATTTTTTTCGTAATCAATCCGATTGGTCCATATTGAGGACTTTGGAAAGTATTTACACTAGAAGTTGAAGTTTTTGTAATATTGAAAGCTTGATGGATTTCATCATTCATAACAACAAGTACGCCTTTATTGCGTGCATCTTCACTACTTGCTACACGGATTGCTTCAACTAAATTATAAACTCCATCTGCACCTAGCTCATTGGAAGATCTCATCGCACCTGTTAAAACAATTGGAAAATTGAAATTGGTAGTTAAATCTAAAAAGTATGCAGTCTCTTCTAAAGTATCAGTACCATGTGTAATTACGATACCGTCTACTGGAGATTTCTTTGATGATTCAACTATTAAATTTCTTAACTGTAACATTTCATTTGGTGTTATGTGTGGTGAAGGTAAATGAAATGCTTCTATTTCCGTAATGTTTGCATATTTTTCCAAACTTTTACTTAATCCGAGAATAGGGTTTGAGTCAGAAGGTGATACAGAACCTGTTTCATTATTTATTTGCATTGAAATAGTTCCACCTGTATGTATTAGCAAGATGTTTTTTTTCATTTTTTAAAACTCCCCTTAATTTATATATCACAACAATTTATTAATGTTATAATATTCTAAAGTCGACTTTTTATAAAGGAGCAAATAGACATGTTTATATTATTGTCTGCTGCGATCGCTCCAGGCCTCGCGTTGTTCAGTTATTTCTACCTTCGAAATCAAATGTCAACAGAACCACGTAAGACATTGTTTCAGTCATTCATCTTTGGGGCAATCATCACCTTCCCGATTATGTTTATCCAATATGTATTAAAGGTAGAGGGTGTATTTTCCGATCCATTTTTAGCAAATGTCTTATTCTCAAGTACTATTGAAGAGTTTTTTAAATGGTTAGTATTATTTGTCTTTATATATGGCCATGTTGAATTTGATGATCCATATGATGGGATACTATATGGTGCAAGTATTTCTTTAGGCTTTGCGACTGTTGAAAATGTCCTATATTTAATATCATTTGGGATTGATACTGCTTTTATGAGGGCTATTTTACCTGTAAGTAGTCATGCTTTGTATGGTGTTTTAATGGGCTTCTACTTTGGTAAAAGTAAATTCGCAAAAAATGACAGAGCTACAGAATATTTAATCTTAGCGTTTTTAGCACCTTTAATATTACACCTTACATATAATGCGATATTATCTTTTGAAGATTATTGGGTATATCTTGTAGCGCCATTCATGTTATTTTTATGGTGGCTTGCGTTAAGAAAGGTGAAACAAGCTCACCAACATTTAGTTGAACATTTAATCGAACAAAACAAATACAATTAACGGATCATGAACCATTCATTTGAATTCATGAGCCGTTTTTCTTTTTTTTATTGGAAAACGTATAAAACACTCACTTTTTTACATGCTATGAAAAAGGAGTGAATTAAAGTGAAATATGTGGTAAGAAGCATACTTATTACAATTATTTTAATATTTGGAATTGGAATTGCTTCATCAGTAGATCAAACCAATGAAGTTCATGCATTTTCTGGTCGTATATTAGAACGCGGATCATCGGGAGATGACGTCATTGAATTACAAGCGAGATTACAATGGTTAGGCTATTACAAAGGAAAAATAGATGGAATTTTTGGATATGGAACTTACTGGGCACTACGTAATTTCCAACAACAATGGGGATTAGACATCGATGGTATTTTAGGACCAAAATCGCGAGCTGCTCTAGTACGTGCTAGTAAATTTAATAAAGATTGGGTGCATAAACAAATCACGCAAGGCAATCAGTTTACTCATTATGGTAATTTACCGCTAGAACAACAAACAAAAGCTGGTTCAGGGTCAAACGGAGGCAAAGGACAAAACAATGCAACTACTGTTCAATTGCCACCTAAATATTCTGAACGGGATTTACAGTTAATGGCAAATGCTGTGTACGGTGAAGCTCGTGGTGAACCTTATGAAGGTCAAGTCGCGGTTGCAGCTGTTATTTTAAATCGCCTTGAATCACCTGATTTTCCAAATACAATCTCGGAAATCATTTTCCAACCAGGTGCTTTTACAGCTGTTGCAGATGGACAAATTTGGTTAACGCCAAATGAAAAAGCAAAACAAGCCGTTCTAGATGCAATGAATGGATGGGACCCATCAGAAAATGCACTATATTATTTCAACCCAGTTACAGCAACAAGTAAATGGATATGGACAAGGCCGCAGATTAAGCAAATAGGTGAACATATTTTCTGCTATTAAAGGAGGGGACATCATGAAAAATGCAGTATATTTGTTAGCGATAGGTGTAATTGCACTTGGTTTATATTCATTTGAAGTAACAAAAGAAAAAAATCAGTTAGAACGCACCGTACATGCACAGTACACAAATGCATTGACGAGTGCGTCTGAAACATTATCTACCCTTGAAACCTCTGTCAATCAGTCTCTTTTGTTCCAAGATAAAAATGCCCTTAATCAAGAGCTTGATAATATTTGGCGTCTTAGTGATCAGCTACGTGCATCTATTAGCAGTCTTCCATTAAGTTCAGATGTTGCGAATAACTGGATGCGCTATGTTGGGAATATTGGTGAAGAAGCAAGACTAGCTGCAGAAAAAGGCAATTATGAAGCTTGGCATGAAAAGATGAATGTTGTTGGTTCAAATTTAAAAGCTTTATCTGATGAGTGGGAAGTTGCTACTTCCAGATATTTCGAAACGGATGGAGATTTCTCGAAGTGGAAACGTGTATTAAATAACGAAAAAGAGGAAGACGAATTTAAAAATATTGCACAAAATTTAAAAACCTACTCTGAAACAGATTTCCCATTAACGGCAAGTGAGTCAGATTGGTTGAAAAAACGAGAACTGAAAAACTTAGACGATAAAGAAATAACAAAAGAGCAAGCGATTGATGTTGTAGAAATGTTATTTCCAAGTATAAAAGATGCTTCCTACACGGTTACAAAAAGTAGCGATGATGCACCATATCCGTTCTACCATGTTCAGTTTGTAAAAGGAAGCCGTGTTGGATATGCTGACATCACTGTAAAAGGTGGACATATTTTATCCTTCCTTTCTGAGCGACCAGTTCAAGAGGATCGTAATGTTACTCAACAGGATATTCGTGACTTGACATATAAGTTTTTGAAAAATGCAGGATATGATGATGTTGAAATCGTTGAATTTAGAGAAAATCACGAAGCATATCACATCTCAACAGCTCGTGTATATGGTAAGGAAAAGGCATATGTCTATCCAGATGGTATTCAATTAAAAGTATCAAAGGATAGTGGTGAATTATTAGGTCTAAACGCAATGGAATATGTCCAAAAGGAAACAATCAAAGAGCAACCAGTGAAACCAATCGATTGGAAGAATTTTTTCCGTCCTGGAGCAATTGTTGAAGAAGAAAGAATGATTTATACAGAAAATGAATTGTTTGAACTTCGTTTATGCTATGAAGTGATTACACGTTACGAAAATGAATTAAATAAAACATTTAGAATTGTTGTAGATGCTGAAACTCATGAAGTATTAAAAGTGGAATACATGTATTAGAAATTACGCGACTTTATATAGAAAATAAAGTAAATTCGTGCAATAATGAAACTATCATTTGTACGAGGTTGTGATTCAATTGGAAATAAAAATTGGAACTGTCCTAACTTTGGAACCTATTTCTGATACTGATAAGATTGAAAAATTCCATTGTAAATTAGTTGAAAGCACAGATCGAATTATTTATATTGATTATCCCATTAACACATTAACGAAAAAAACTGCCTATTTAATGGATGGTTCACAGTTTCGTGTAACGTTTATCGATGGAGAAAAAACGAGTTATGCTTTTAACACAGAAGTATTAGGTCGTAAAATGGATTCTATCCCAATGATTATGTTGTCGTTACCACCTGACGAAGAAATCATTAAAATTCAGCGCAGACAATTCGTTCGTGTGAGGACTTCTGTTGATGTAGCGGTTGAATTTGAACAACACTACTTACAATTTGTAACAGAAGATATTAGTGCTGGAGGACTTGCTCTAATTCTTAACTCAAATGTTCCTTTTCAAGAAAATGATCAAGTAAACTTAACAATTGTACTGCCATTTTCAAATGGAGATATTCATTATATTCAAACACAATCACTCGTCGTTCGAATATTTGAATTGAATCAAATGAAAATCGCTTCTATTCAATTTGAAGATATCGATGAAGTCGATCAACAAAAATTACTGCGATTCTGTTTTGAAAGACAGCTTATGATCCGTAAAAAAGAATTAAAGACAATTTAATTTACTTCGTAGTACTAACTTAAAAAATACTTATTCGACAACCGAAACTTGCTTAAAAGCCCTATTCAATAGTGGCTTTTTCTTTTGGTTAGTAATGCTGTATCAAAGTTAAATAGAAGAAAATACTGTGACACCTATGGTAAAATGCAGATAGGAAAGTAGGGATATTTATGTCAAAACAAATTCAAATTGCAATTGATGGTCCTGCTGGGGCTGGAAAAAGTACGATTGCAAAAATTGTAGCTGAGAACCTTGGTTTTACATACATCGATACAGGAGCTATGTATAGAGCAGTTACGTATAAAGCATTAAAAGAAAACATAGAATTAAACGATGCAAAAAGCTTAGAAAATATGCTTTCAAATACTAAAATTGACTTGAAACCATCTGAAAATGGACAACTAGTTTTTCTAGATGGAGAGGATGTTTCACAACAAATTAGGTCAAACGAAGTTACAGCCAATGTTTCTCAAGTTTCTGCTCACCCTAACATTCGTGAAATACTCGTAAAAAAACAACAAGAATTAGCTTCCAATGGTGGAATCGTCATGGATGGTCGCGATATTGCTACCCATGTATTGAAAGAAGCTGAACTTAAAATATTTATGTCTGCCTCTGTTGAAGAACGTGCAAAAAGACGTTTTATAGATAATGAAAAACGTGGTATTCCTTCAGATATGGAAACTTTAAAAGAAGAAATTTCACTAAGAGACAAACTTGATAGTGAGAGAGAAGCTTCTCCGTTAATTCAAGCAGAAGATGCAATCTATTTAGATACAACAGAACTATCGATAGAAGAAGCTGCGAATGCAATTTTAAAATTAGCACAAGAAAAAATGGAATAATTTTAATTATGAAACGTATTTTCAATATATAGATACATTTTTTTGAAAGAAAAGGAATATTTTTTGTCTTTATAGAATTAATCTAATAAAATAGAAATTGGAAGATGCGAAGGAGGGTTACATATGTCTGAAGAAATCAATGCGAATCAAGGTCAGGAATTTCGAGAAGGAGATATTGTGAAAGGTGTTGCTGCAAAAGTCGAAGACAAAGCGGTAACTGTTTCAATAGAGGGTGCACCGTTTGATGGAATTGTACCAATCAGCGAACTCTCTAGTTTGCATATTGAAAAAGCCTCTGATGTTGTATCAATAGGTGATGAGTTAGAACTAATCATCACGAAAGTTGAAGAAGAAAATTTTGTATTATCAAAAAGAAAAGTCGATGCGATCAAAGCTTGGGACAAACTAGAAGCACAATTTGCTGCTGGAGAAAGCTTTGAAGCAGAAGTGAAGGATGTTGTGAAAGGTGGCCTTGTGGTTGATTTAGGCGTACGTGGCTTCGTTCCTGCATCACTTGTAGAAGACCATTTTGTAGAAGATTTTGAAGACTACAAAGGGAAAACATTACGTTTTAAAATAACAGAGCTTGATAAAGAAAAAGGTAGATTAATTCTATCTCACCGTGCTGTTTTAGAAGAAGAAAAAAATTCTAAAAAGAAACAAGTTCTTAATGGTATTAAAGAAGGAGATATTATTGAAGGTACAGTTCAACGTATTGCACCATTTGGGGCATTTGTTGATTTAGGTGGAATTGACGGCCTAGTTCATATCTCTCAAGTATCCCATGACCATGTTGAGGATGTAAATTCAGTTCTTACAAAAGGCCAAGCTGTTAAAGTTAAAGTACTTTCAGTTGATCCACAAAATGAAAGAATCTCTTTATCCATTAAAGATACTTTACCAGGTCCATGGTCGAACATTGAAGAACGTGTGTCTAAAGGTTCCGTTCTAACTGGTACTGTTCGCCGATTAGTATCGTTTGGTGCATTCGTTGAAGTATTCCCAGGTGTAGAAGGACTTGTGCATATCTCTCAAATTTCTCATAAGCACATAAACACACCACATGAAGCACTAAAAGAGGGACAAGAGGTTGAAGTAAAAGTGTTAGATGTAAATGCTAGTGAAAAGCGTCTATCATTAAGTATTAAAGACCTTTTAGAAAACCCTGAAAAACAAGAAGAATTTGAATATGAATTACCAGAAGAAACTTCTGGATTCTCATTCAGCGATGTAATTGGCGATAAATTAAAAGGATTTACAAATAAATAATTCAGTTTTCTATAATACAGGTGTGTCCATTGGGCACACCTGTTATTTTTTATTCAAATTCAAAAATCTTTATCAAAAGAAAACCCAAGTGAAATCACCTGGGTCAAATTTTTTTAGTTTCAGACATTTATTCCATTACTGATTTTAATACAAAGCTATTTACAATACCTGTTGTTGGTGATTTTTCTTCACCTACAACAACTAGAGTAAATGATTAACCTATATTTTGACAATACTAAGAACATCTAAATTAATTGGTGCAAAATTGAACTTTGAGTAGGTGTATTACTAACAAAGTGATATAATAGTCGAATTCGTGTATAATACAAAAGATAAGAATTTGGAAGGATGAAGTACAGATGACAAAACCAGTAATCGCCATCGTAGGTCGTCCGAACGTTGGGAAATCAACAATTTTTAATCGTATTGTTGGTGAGCGTGTATCGATCGTGGAAGATGTTCCAGGAGTAACACGTGACCGTATTTATAGTTCGGCAGATTGGTTAACACATGAATTTAACGTAATAGATACGGGCGGAATAGATATGGGTGATGAGCCCTTCTTAGAACAAATTAGAGCGCAAGCTGAAATTGCAATCCAAGAAGCAGATGTCATAATATTTATGACGAATGGTCGTGAAGGCGTAACATTAGCGGATGAACAAGTGGCTAAAATTTTATATAAAACTAAAAAACCGGTCGTTCTTGCAGTAAATAAAATCGATAATCCTGATATGCGTGAAATGATTTATGATTTCTATTCATTAGGATTTGGCGAACCATTCCCAATCTCAGGTTCCCATGGTCTTGGAATTGGAGATTTGTTAGATGAATGTGCAAAACATTTCCCGAAAGAAGATGAAACAACTTATTCGGATGATACGATTAAGTTTAGTTTAATTGGTCGTCCAAATGTAGGTAAATCTTCATTAGTTAACGCATTTTTAGGACAAGAGCGTGTAATCGTAAGTAATATTGCAGGTACTACACGAGATGCAATTGATACACCTTACACATATGACGGTCAGGAGTATGTAATCATTGATACTGCTGGAATGCGTAAAAGAGGAAAAGTATTCGAATCAACAGAAAAGTATTCAGTTTTACGTGCAATGAGAGCGATTGAACGATCAGATGTGGTTTTAGTCGTTCTTAATGCTGAAGAAGGCATTCAAGAACAAGACAAAAAAATTGCTGGATACGCTCATGAAGCTGGAAAAGCAATTATTATTGTTGTGAATAAATGGGATGCAGTTGAAAAAGACGAAAAAACAATGAACGTATTTACAGAACAAATTCGAGAGCATTTCTTATTCTTAGATTACGCTCCAATTATCTTTGTTTCTGCAAAAACAAAACAAAGAGTTCATCAAATTTTAGCTTTAGTACAACGAGTAAGTGAAAACCATGCAATGCGTATCCAATCTTCTATATTAAATGAAGTAATTGAAGACGCTGTTGCTAGAAACCCAGCTCCACGTGATAAAGGTAAACGTTTACGTATTTACTACACTACACAAGTTGCAGTAAAGCCACCAACATTCGTTGTGTTTGTAAATGAACCAGAGCTTATGCATTTTTCGTATGAACGTTTCCTTGAAAATCGAATTAGAGAAACATTTGATTTCGAAGGTACGCCAATTCGTTTAATAGCACGTGCTAGAGAATAATCTTCTATTTCATAGGAGGGTAGTAATATGGAAAATGTAACGGTATTTGGAGCAGGTTCATGGGGAACAGCACTTGCAATTGTTTTAGCTGAAAATGGACATCAAACTTTGCTTTGGACACATCGAGAAGATCAAGCAAATGAAATCAATCTCCAACATACGAATAAAAAATATTTGCCAGAGACGATATTACCTAGTCAATTAACTGCAACGAGTGATCTTGAAAGAGCGATCCAACACTCATCAATTTTCGTAATTGCAGTTCCAACAAAGGCAATACGAGAAGTATGTGCCAATATGATGAAAACGTTAAATAAAAAAGCTTTATTCATCCATGTTTCTAAAGGGATTGAGCCAGATTCGTTGCTTAGAATCTCGGAAATATTGGAAAACTGTTTATCACCTGAAGTAGTTTCGGATATTGTTGTTTTATCTGGACCAAGTCATGCGGAAGAAGTTGTTTTACGCCACCCAACAACAATTACTGCTGCATGTAAAAACATTCAATCTGCAGAAAAAGTTCAGGATTTATTTATGAATGGGTATTTCCGAGTGTATTCCAATACGGATGTGATCGGAGTAGAACTTGGGGGAGCATTGAAAAATGTTATTGCCTTAGGTGCAGGGATCTCAGATGGGCTGGAGTATGGCGATAATGCAAAGGCGGCATTAATTACGCGTGGATTAGCTGAAATTTCTCGACTCGGTGTAAGAATGGGTGGAAATCCATTTACTTTCTCGGGATTATCAGGTATGGGAGATTTAATCGTTACTTGTACAAGTGTACACTCACGTAATTGGCGTGCTGGAAATATGCTTGGAAAAGGTTTAAGTCTTGATGAAGTATTAAGTAATATGGGCATGGTAGTTGAAGGTGTGAGAACTACGAAAGCTGCCTATCAACTTGCACAAAAGTACGAGGTTGCGATGCCAATAACAAGTGCTTTATATGATGTATTATTTAATGATAAACATCCGAAAGATGCTGTAGATGAATTAATGATTCGAATGAAAAAACGTGAAATAGATAATTTACTTTAACTAAAAATAGATTTTAGAATTTAAATTTTACGACATAATTTTCAAGAAGTTTTCACAATTTCTTCATAATTTGGTGTCTATTTACGCAAATGATTTGAATCTAGATGTAAAATAGAGTTAACTCGGAAGGAGGTATATAAATTATACCTCCTATTCTACTGAATAATATTTTTCAGTAGCCTACCGCAGTTAAAAGGATTTTTATACTATTGACTGCAAAATCACTAACAATATACATAGATATTTAGTTTTGAGAGGTGGTATGTTCGTGCAATTACCAGCAATAAATTTAGACTTATTTCTTTTAAATACTTCGCGGGGACCTTTAGCCAGTATGCATGCCCTTGATGTCATGTGGATATCGTTTTATTCGATTGGGGCAATGTTAGTTTCTGTATTAATTTTATCTGCAACTAGAAAATGGATAAAAAACGCAGTACTTTCATTTATTATTAAATTATTTGCATTTATTTTATTTATATTAGGAACATTTTTAATGGTACTTGTTGTCTTTACATGGCCAAATTAAAGTTTTCTTTAGAAAAATAGTAAAACACTTCTAGTAACCGATTCATTGTAGGCATGAACAGTATATTAATGCACTTTCAAAAGAGCAACATAGAATGCATGATTTTGATATGAGGTGAAATTATTGAAAAATAAAGTGAAAATTAGTTTCATGCTAATTATGGTTTCAATAGTATTGGCTGGGTGTTTGTATCCTACTGAAGAAAGAGTAGAAAATCAAATCCCCGATCAAGTGCAAATCGACGGTGTTCAAAGAGCAATTGATGAATTCCAAGCAGATACAGGCGTACTGCCGATTAAAACAAGAGATATGGATACAGATATCTTTATTAAGTATCTAATTGATTTTGATAAATTAGTACCAAAATATTTGGCTAGCCCTCCAGGAAACTCATATGAAAAAGGTGGGATTTTCCAATATATCATTTGGGATCCAGAAAATAATCCTACAGTGAAACTGGTTGATTTACGTGCAGCGGATGCAATTCGTGACGTCAATATTCGCTTTCTTACAACGAAATATCCAACTTACAAAGATCCAATCACAACATATGTTTACACAATTGACTATGATAAATTAGGTATTGGGAAAGAATTAACAGTACCAAGTCCATATTCAAACAATCAATTACCACTTGTTGTGTCGACTGATGGTGAAGTTTATGTCGATTATTCAATTGATTTAAATATACTAATCAAAGAAAATAATCTAACTCCAACACCAGGAGAAGATATTCGAAACTTACTAGTAGAAAAGTATCCAGTCGTACCAGCATATTCGTTACCTTATACGGTTAACGAAAATAATGAGCCTGTCTTTATGTATGATCCAACGAAAGATGAGAAATAAAGAAATAAAATATTGAATGTCAAGTTCGACAATTTTTTGCCTCCACTATAAAGATGATAGACATCTTTGTAGTGGAGGTTTCGTATTATAGAAATGTAAAGGCAATTAGATTGCTATGTCTTGGCTGATTTTCTATGGAACGAATCACTTTTAAATTTTTTGGCACATATTGAAATTTTTCGTACAAGGTGTTTTCATATTCCGGAAATATTGGTCATAGACTATATTACGTAAAGGAGGAGCTACAATAGGCCAAGAAATCTTTCATCAAATAGCAGAGAGAACTAATGGGGATGTATATATCGGTGTTGTAGGACCTGTACGAGTTGGTAAGTCTACTTTTGTGAAGAAAATGATGGAGTCAATTGTGCTCCCGAATATCGTTAACGAAGAAGATCGCAAAAGAGCACTGGACGAGCTGCCTCAAAGTTCACCAGGTCCTGTCATCATGACTGCAGAACCAAAGTTTGTTCCTGCACAAGGTACTCAAATTACTATTGGGGAAAGTGAAATACCTTTCCGAATTCGTTTTGCTGATTGTGTTGGGTATATTATTGACGGTGTTAAAGGTTATGAGGATGAGAATGGTCCAAAGTATGTTCATACACCATGGCATAATGAGGCTATTCCATTCCAAGAAGCTGCAAAAATTGGAACAGATAAAGTCATCCGTGACCATGCCAATATTGGCGTTGTTGTTACAACAGATGGTACTGTAAATGGTATTCCAAGACATGCAGCTCAAGTTGCTGAGACACAAATTATTGAGCAACTAAAAGAAATTGGTAAACCATTTGTAGTCATTTTAAACAGTAGTATTCCAAGTCATAGCAATACTGTTGCATTACGAAATGATTTATTTGAGCAATATGGCGTACCTGTAATCGCAGTATCTATTGATCAAATGTCACTTCGTGATATGGAGTACATCTTACAAGAAGCATTATATGAATTCCCAGTTGAAGATATCGAGGTTGAAAAACCAGATTGGTTAGATGTACTTGACCAAACACATCCATTAATGGAAACTCTTACAGAAGAAGTGAATAATGTTAAGAATTCCATTACAAAAATCCGCGATGTATCACAAGCTGCGGAAGATTTAAAACAAATTGACTTTATCGAAGATAGTATCATCGAAAGAGTCGACGCTGGTTTAGGTGTTGCAACTGTTAGAATTACATTAAAACCTGAAGTTTATAAAGCGGTTTGCAATGAATGGCTAGATCAACCAATTGAAAGCAAAAAAGATTGGTTACTATTCATTAAATCATCAGCAGAAGCAAAGCATGTTCAGGCTAAATTCCATACTGCTATTAAAGATGCTATGGAGAATGGTTATGGTGTAACTCTTCCATCATTGGATGAGTTCGAACCAAGCGAGCCAGAAATTATTAAGCAAAATAACTTCTACGGTGTACGTATGAAAGCGGCAGCACCATCTTATCATGTCATTCGTGTAGATATGGAGACAGAGTTTGCTCCGTTAATCGGAACCGAATTCTATGCTCAACAATTACTGAAAGATCTACACTATGCGTATAAACATGACCGCAATGCATTATGGGAAACTCAATTATTTGGAACTCCATTACATCAAGTATTGAGAGAGGGAATTCAATATAAGATGAATTCTGTTCCATCTAATGCGAAGAACAGAATGCGTCAAACTATTGAAAGAATGGTCAATGAAGGTGACCGTGGACTAGTAACATTTATTATTTAATAACTAAATAGGCATTGATTTTATGCCGAATTATTATTAGGACTTTTCATTCAATAGGTGAAAAGTCCTTTTGTTTGTGTAATTTTGAAAAAAACCTTTGAAATTAGGGTAAAACATGAATAAATACAGTTGCACCAAGGTTTTCTATATGTTACTCTTTTTACATGATTTAGGTAAGGACCCTTTGAGAGGAGGTGAATAGTGTGAATAAAACAGAATTAGTAAACTCTGTTGCTGAAGCTGCTGCTCTTTCTAAAAAAGACGCTTCTAAAGCAGTTGAAGCTGTATTTGATACAATTCAAGATGCACTTGCAAAGGGTGACAAAGTACAATTAATCGGTTTTGGTAACTTTGAAGTTCGTGAACGCGCGGCTCGTAAAGGACGTAATCCACAATCTGGTGAAGAAATCGAAATCGCTGCAAGCAAAGTACCTGCATTCAAACCAGGTAAAGCTCTTAAAGATGCTGTAAAATAATAGCGTCTTGCAGTTACATAGAGTAGCCATCAATTTACGATGGCTACTCTTTTTTAAATCGTATATAATGAATTGTATTCATTTTTTGATTACATCTAAAACATAATAATAACAATGCAATTTGCATGTACATAATTATTTATATTTTTTCGTTCGGCCCTTAGTAGATTTACTTACTTTTCAATTAAGGCAAGTCATTAATGAACCAGTTTTGCGATTAGTGTCGGTATATGCTACGATTCATTTTAACTATGTCTTGTAATTGTTTTAGGAGGATAAAAATGTCAAATGTTAATTTAAAAAAAATAGAAGAAGCAGTAAAAATGATCCTTGAAGCGGTTGGTGAAGATGTTAATCGTGAAGGTTTGCTAGATACACCAAAACGTGTATCAAAAATGTACCAAGAAATGTTTAGTGGACTAAATGAAGATCCTAGAGAATTCTTTAGTACCGTTTTCCATGAGGATCATGAAGAACTAGTGCTTGTAAAAGATATTCCATTCTATTCAATGTGTGAACATCACTTAGTACCATTCTATGGGAAGGCGCATGTTGCTTATATTCCGAGAGATGGACGTGTTGCTGGACTTAGTAAACTTGGTAGATGTGTCGATTCTGTTGCAAGAAGACCGCAATTACAAGAAAGAATTACAGCAACTGTTGCGGATAGCTTATGGGAAATGCTAACTCCATATGGCGTGTATGTTGTAATTGAAGCAGAACATATGTGTATGACTATGCGTGGACTTAAAAAACCAGGCTCGAAAACGATTACATCTGCAGCAAGAGGTGTATTTGAAGAGGACGATTTGAAAAGGAAGGAAGTTATTTCATTTATTCAAATGTCTTAAATAAATGTCATGAATATGATATGATGTCATAAGAAATTGTCAAACCGAGGAGAAAGATATAATGTCACAACCTGATTATATTATTATAAAAGCAGAAGAAGATGGTGTTCATGTTATCGGTTTAACACGTGGATCAGATACTAAATTCCATCATTCTGAAAAATTAGATACTGGTGAAGTGATGATTGCTCAATTTACAGAGCATACATCCGCAATGAAAATTCGTGGTAAGGCACAAATTTTTTCTTCCCATGGTGTTGTAGAAAGTGACTCTAAAAGATAAAATGTTTTAGTATTAAAAATTTTCAAATGTAACATTGTTCAATAGAGTTCTTTTTACATTTTGAAAGATTATTTCAACACTTATTGACTAATAAGTAAATGTACATAATTAGAATGAATTAATGTTACAGCTCGGGTGGATGTAACACTCTCGTAATTGAAATGAATCGTTTGAGCATAATTGATATTATCAAGCATTCGCACTTAAAGTGGAATGGAGTAGTAAAATGAATGCAACATACTTTAACAAAAGCATAGATCAGCTAAAAACAAGTATTATCGAACAATTACAGCATAATACTTTATTTAAATATATAGATGAACCGAAGTTGATCGACAATCAACTATTTTATTTGTTATTGCCGTTATTAAATGGCGAAAATTGGAATGACGATTTAAATACAAGTGCTATCACTGTCGCAATGGTTCATGCAAGTTTAGCTGAACATGAGAAAATTGATGAATATCTAGCAACAAGTAAAGAACAACAGTTAACTGTGCTCTCAGGCGATTTTTATAGTGGTCGTTACTATCAAATGCTGGCTAATGCCGGTAATATTTTGTTGATTCGAGAAATTTCAAAGGGTATTGTAAATCGTTGTGAACAACAAATAAAAATTTATGAAAAAAACCCTTTATCTCTGACTCAGTGGATCGATTACATTTCAACGATTGAAACGGAACTCATCCATAAATTCTATTCTTTCTATGAATTTGGTAAATATAATAGAATTATGTCAAAAAGTTTAGTCTTACTAAGATTAAAAGAAGAATTAATGCATTATAAAACTGGTCGAATAACTAACTTCATCAAAATGGTTCAGTCAAATTTGGTGGACTCCTCTGAATCATTTGAGCAAGTCATTGGCCAAGAGGTGGACAAGTTAAACGATCAAGTAAATGAATATCTTCAATCGTCATCCTTGTTAAAAGACGATCTAAAGCTATACATAATGAATCAGTTAGAACTTGTTCAAAAATAGAAAGGTTTTGAAATAATGGCAAAATCAAAAGAAGAGCGTGTACATGAAGTATTTGAATCGATTTCTGATAACTATGACAAAATGAATTCCGTAATTAGTTTTCAGTTACATGTAAAATGGCGACGTGACACGATGAAACATATGGCTGTTAAACCAGGTTCAAAATGCTTAGATGTTTGCTGTGGTACAGCAGATTGGACGGTTGCCTTAGCGCAAGCTACAGGTGAAACGGGAGTTGTTAAAGGACTTGATTTTAGTAAAAATATGTTAAAAGTCGGAGAAGAAAAAGTAAAACCTTATCCACAAGTCGAATTAATCCATGGAAATGCAATGGAGTTGCCATTCGATGACAATACATTTGATTATGTCACAATTGGTTTCGGATTAAGAAATGTTCCAGATTATATGCAAGTTTTAAAAGAGATGAATCGTGTTTTGAAACCGGGTGGGATGGCTGTTTGTTTAGAAACATCCCAACCTGAATTACCTGGATATAGACAACTATTCCGTTTTTACTTTAAATATATTATGCCTGTATTTGGAAAAATCTTTGCGAAAAGCTATAAAGAATACTCATGGTTACAAGAATCAGCCAATGAATTTCCGGGTATGAAAAAACTAGCTTCAATGTTCGAAGAAGCTGGATTTATTAATGTGAATTATAGAGGGTATAGCGGTGGTGCTGCTGCTATGCATATGGGATTTAAAAAAGAAATCTAGTGGGAAGTGTGTACGCGTGGAAAAGATGAAGCTAAAAATGCTCTATTCTGACTTGAAGCAGGATATAGACATCATCGAAAAAGAATTAGAAAAAGCGTTAAACTCGTCTTCACACTTGATTAATGAAGCATCACTCCATTTACTACAAGCGGGCGGAAAACGAATTCGTCCCGTTTTTGTTTTAATTAGTGCTAAATTTGGGAACTATAATATCGAAGAAATTAAAAACATCGCTGTTCCACTTGAACTAATTCACTCCGCTTCACTTGTTCATGATGATGTGATCGATAACTCAGATATGAGAAGAGGTCAACATACAGTAAGAGCACAATGGAATAATCGAGTTGCAATGTATACAGGAGATTATATTTTCGCACGTGCTTTAGAGTATGTTTCATCTATTGAAAATGAGAAGGTACATCAAATCCTAGCTCATACAATGGTGGAAATAGTAAATGGTGAAGTTATACAAATAGAAGATAAGTTTCGTTCAAATCAAAATCTAAAAGATTATTTTAGAAGAATTAAAAGAAAAACAGCACTGTTAATCGAGTCAAGCTGTGAATTAGGTGCAATTGTCGCAAACTGTGATCCTAAAGTGGTGAATAACCTTAAGAGATATGGTTATTATGTTGGGATGAGTTATCAAATTATCGATGATATTTTAGATTTCACCTCAACTGATAAAGAACTCGGTAAACCAGCTGGTAGTGACTTATTACAAGGAAATATAACATTACCAATATTGTTATTAAAAGATCATGAACAAATTCAAACATTCATCCAACGTGCAGCTGATGGAACTGTAACGGAAGAAGAGCGTCTGGATATGCTTGAAATCGTTCGTAAATCAGAAGCAATTAAAAAATCAATGCAATTAAGTAATCAATATTTAGTAAAAGCATTAAAAGAAGTGGATGCTCTACCAAATCATCCGATGAAAAAGAAACTACGTGATGTAGCTTTATTTATCGGAAAACGAAAATTTTAACTTATGATTTCCCTATTTTAGTAGTATTAAATGAAGTTAATTTTGTTAATTATGTAAGTAGTTTAGATAACTTACCATAAAGTAGGGAATCTTAGTTGACCTGTTTATTGTTAGTTTGGTAATATTTATCGGTAGGTGCTAAAACCTGTATTCGAAATTAAGGAGTGTTTATAACAATGGCTATGGAAAGAACTTTTATTATGGTTAAACCTGATGGAGTAAAACGTCAAGTAGTTGGAGATATCGTTGACCGCTTTGAGCGTCGTGGATTTGAATTAAAAGGTGCAAAATTAATCAACGTACCACGTGAATTAGCTGAAGAACATTATGCAGAGCATAAAGAACGTCCATTCTTCGGAGAATTAGTTGACTTCATTACTTCTGGTCCAGTATTCGCAATGGTTTGGGAAGGCGAAAACGTAATTAAACTTGCTCGTATTATGATGGGTGCTACAAAACCAGAAGATTCTCAACCAGGTACAATCCGTGGTGATTATGCAGTAACAATCTCTGAAAACGTAATTCACGGTTCTGATTCACCAGCTTCTGCTGAACGTGAAATTAGCCTTTGGTTCGGTAACGAATTAGCATAATATATTAATTATTTAGACAAAGCCAAAACAATTTGGCTTTGTCTTTTTTTTACATCTTTTATTAAGTATAATTAGTTAAGTTAAAAATATATTGGTGAAAATTTGGAATGGAGGATTCAAATATGTCTTGGGCAATAATGGTGGGGGCAATAGCAATAGTAGGAATTATAACTGATTATCTTCATAAACAATCTAGTTTAAAAATTAAGGCGACGAGAGAAGAAATCGAACTAGAAAAACTAAAGCAGCAAAATTTTATGCTTGAGACGGAAAAGATTCGTTTAGAACTTGAACAAACAAGGCAGCAACTTTCACTCGATTATAAAAAAGAAGAATCAAATGGGAGCAAGCTATATTAACATTTAACTTCTGTAAATCTAAATTTTAAAATTTGGTACTAGTTGATAATAAGGGGGTTTCATCGTGGAAGTTTTTATTTTTGTTTGGGGTATTATACTAATTTGTGCATCAATTCCGATTACTGCAATCGTTACTTATCACCTAAGAAAACAATCAAAGTTTAAGTTAGAAGCTTTAAAATATGAGATTGAACTAGAAAAACAAAGAAAAGAAAGTTATATAATTGAATCTGAAAAACTTCGTTTAGAAATCGAACAAACAAGACAACATCTAACATTAGATCAACCATTTGCTAGAACACAAAATATTATAAAAGAGTAAAGTTTTTTTATGCCCCCCCTCTGAGAGACAAGTAATTGTCAATTACTTCAAAAATATTTTTATTTTGGTACTTTTCAGCTATAATGAATATATGAAGAATGAGGGGAAAGATTGAAGTGTCTGACTATGAGCATTTTATTGAAGGTATAAAACTTAAAACAGGAATCGATCTAAGTCTATATAAGGAAGCGCAAATGAAACGACGTTTAACCTCTCTATATGAAAAAAAGGGTTATCGAAATTTTGTAGATTTCCTTCATGCATTGGAAAAAGACCGTGATTTAATGAATGAATTCTTAGACCGAATGACGATTAATGTTTCTGAGTTTTATCGAAATGGGAAACGTTGGGAAGTGTTACAAGAAAAAATTTTCCCAATGCTTTTAAAACATAATAAAAGACTTAAAATTTGGAGTGCTGCCTGTTCAACAGGAGAAGAACCATATACAATTTCAATGGTGCTTTCCAATTATTTACCATTAAATCAAATTAACGTTTTTGCGACAGATATCGATGAAAATGTCATTCAAAAAGCGAAACTTGGGTTATATCCTGAACGTTCATTACTAGAAGTACCTACTGATATGAAATCTAAATACTTTATTAAAGAAGAACCATTCTATAAAATTAAAGATGATATTAAGCGTACAGTTACATATAAAAAGCACAATTTACTTAGAGACTCCTATGATACGAATTATGATTTAATTGTATGCCGTAATGTCATGATCTACTTTACCGAAGAAGCGAAAGAACAAATTTATCATAACTTCAGTAAATCTTTAAGATCAGGTGGAATATTATTTGTAGGCTCAACAGAACAAATTTTTAATCCTGCAAGATATGATTTAGAAGTTGAAGACACTTTCTTTTATAGAAAAAAGTAGTGTCAAAAATTCATAATACTTTTACCAACTAGGACTCAATGCTTGTGAGTCCTAGTTTTATTTAAATTTTTTAATTATTGTGAAATAGTTAAAAATGACAATGTTTTTTAGGTTATAATATGTTAAGATAAAAAATACCATACTTTAGCGAGTTGAAGGGAGAAAGTGTTACATATGCGTTATTTAACAGCTGGGGAGTCACATGGCCCTCAATTAACTACAATCATCGAAGGGTTACCATCCCTTTTACCGATAACAGCAGAACAAATAAATTATGATCTTAAACGTCGTCAAGGTGGACATGGACGTGGCCGTCGTATGCAAATAGAAAAAGATTTAGTAGAAATCGTAGGTGGCGTTAGACACGGTAAAACATTAGGTTCTCCTGTAGCATTAGTCGTAAAAAACGATGACTGGAAGCATTGGACAAAAATTATGGGTGCAGAACCACTACCTGAAGATGTAGATCCAGATGAGATTAAAAGACAAGTTTCTCGTCCTCGTCCAGGACATGCCGATTTAGTTGGTGGGATGAAGTATGGACACAGAGATCTACGAAATGTTTTAGAACGTTCAAGTGCACGTGAAACAACAGTCCGTGTAGCAGTTGGATCAGTTGCCAAAGCATTATTAAAGGAATTAGGTATTTCAATTGTTTCTCATGTAACTGAAATTGGTGGAGTGAAAGCTGATCCAACTAAATCAGAAGGTAAATCTACTGATGAAATTCGTGCAATCGTTGAAGAAGATCCAGTTTACTGTCTTGACCCAGAGGCATCAGCTAAAATGGTGCAATTGATTGATGATACAAAAAAAGAGGGAAATTCAATCGGTGGTGTTGTTGAAGTAATAGTTGAAGGACTTCCAGCAGGCATTGGCTCCTATGTACATTACGACCGTAAATTAGACGGGAAGTTAGCGCAAGCTATGCTTTCTATTAACGCATTTAAAGGCGTTGAATTCGGCCTTGGATTTGAAATGGCACGTAGAAAAGGTTCAGAAGTACACGATGAAATTCTTTGGAGTGAAGAAGAAGGTTATACACGTAACTCAAATCGTTTAGGTGGATTAGAAGGCGGTATGACTACTGGAATGCCAATCGTTGTTCGTGGTGTCATGAAACCAATTCCAACTCTATATAAACCATTACAAAGTGTAGATATCGAAACAAAAGAGCCGTTTAAAGCAAGTGTTGAACGCTCAGATGCTTGTGCAGTACCAGCAGCTTCGATTGTTGCTGAAAGTGTAATCGCTTGGGAAGTAGCAAAAGCAATCGTTGAGCAATTCCACAGTGATCAATTACCTCAATTGAAAGCTCAATTAGATGAAATGCGCAAGTATACAAAGGAGTTTTAATGATGAGAATTCCCGTAAATACCGCATCTCACCAATATGACGTTGTTATTGGAAATGGGATTTTACGTGAAGCCATTCAATCGCATAAAGAGGCGATTGAGAAAGCTGATCACCTAATTTTACTTACAGACGAACACGTATGGAATGCACAAGGTGACTACTTTAAACATAATTTCCCATATCCTTTTGAAGTTTTCATTATGCCTCCTGGTGAATCATGCAAAAGCTTTGAAAATTACTTTCAAGTACAAACATTTTTACTTGAGAAAAATTGTACAAGAAAATCCTTCATCTTTGCCTTTGGTGGCGGTGCAGTTGGCGATTTAGCAGGATTTGTAGCAGCAACTTTTATGCGCGGCATTCCTTTTATTCAAATTCCAACAACTATTCTAGCTCATGATTCTGCAGTTGGCGGTAAAACAGCGATCAATCATCCTCAAGGAAAAAATATGATTGGTGCATTTTATCAACCTCAAGCTGTTATTTATGATACGAATTTTTTAAGTACGTTAAACGATAAAGAAATTCGCTCAGGGATGGCTGAGGTTATCAAACATGCGCTAATATCAAACAAAGATTGGTTACAAGAATTAATGCAATATACGATTACAGAATTAGATACTAATAGTTTGGTAGAGCACTTAAAAAAAGGTATTGAAGTTAAGGCGAAAATCGTAGAAGAAGATGAAACAGAACAATCTGTTCGTAAATTCTTAAATTTTGGTCATACATATGGACATGCCATTGAAGCAGCGTCAGGTTATGGCGGTATTTCACATGGTGAATCTGTCATGATTGGGATGGTTTACGCATTATTATTAAGCAGTCGATATGGTAAAGTAAGCCGTGATTTTACGAAAGAATTTTTACGATTTGCAAATAATCAAGGTTATCCTTTTGAACGTGTAGCGGATCTCTCCTTTGAAGAGTTAACACCGTATTTATTGAAAGATAAAAAGAACGAATATGGTGTATTACGTTTTGTTCTATTAAAAGAAATTGGACAACCATTTGTACAATCAATTGAGTTGGCAGAATGTAGGGAAATCGATTTAGAATTCCGTCAATTATTAGAGGAGGTACGCAAGTGATCCGAGGAGTAAGAGGGGCAACGACAATTGAAGCAAATCTCCCTGAATTAATATATAGTGAAACTGAACGTTTAGTACAAGAAATCGTGAAAGCGAATAATATTCAAATTGAAGATATCGCTTCTGTTGTCATTTCAACAACATCCGATATCAATACAGCTTTCCCTGCGAAAGCTGTAAGAACGTTAGAAGGTTGGCAATACGTACCTACAATGTGTATGCATGAAATGAATGTTCCTGGAGCATTACCATTATGCATTCGTGTATTAATGCATGTAAATACGGAAATACCTCAAAAAGACATTCAACATATTTATTTAAATGGTGCAGTTGTTTTAAGACCAGATTTAGTAGTTTAAATAATTATATGACTTGCGAAATGCAGGCCTTTAAATATTCGTATAAAGAGGGAGTCTTTTAAAATGAAATGGAAGCAACAATTATTCGGAATGAAAGCATATCAACCAGGGAAGCCGATTGAAGAAGTAAAAAGGGAATTTGGATTAGAAAAAATCGTAAAACTAGCTTCCAACGAAAATCCTTACGGTTATTCACCGAAAGTTAAGGCATTTTTAGAATCTGATCATACAAATCATGCCATTTACCCAGATGGTTATGCTCAAAATTTACGTACAGTAATGGCAAACCACCTAGGAGTAAAAGAAACGCAACTAATGTTTGGTAACGGATCAGATGATTTAATCGCAATCGTTACACGTGCTCTTCTTTACCCAGGAGTAAATACTGTCATGGCAACACCATCATTCTCACAATATAGCCATAATGCTGAAATTGAAGGTGCAGAAGTTAGACAAGTTTCTTTAAAGGATGGCAAGCATGATCTAAAAGCTATGCTTGAAGCAATTGATGAGAACACTTCAATTGTTTGGGTATGTAATCCAAATAACCCAACAGGTACGATTGTATCGGATGATGAGTTAACTAACTTTATTCAAAAAGTTCCTAGTGATGTATTTATCGTGTTAGATGAGGCTTACTTTGAATATGTAAATTCACCAGAATATAAAGATACGCTTCATTTTGTAGAGGAATATCCAAATGTGCTTGTTATGCGTACATTATCAAAAGCATACGGTCTTGCGTCATTCCGTGTTGGTTATGCAATTGCAAATGAAGATATTATTAAAAAGTTAGATCCAGTACGTGCTCCTTTTAATAATTCAATTCTTAGTCAAAAAGTTGCGATTATTGCGTTGGAGGATCAGGAGTTTATCCAAGAAACTACTGAGAAAACTGCTTTGGGCAAAAAACAGTTTGTTGCTTTTTGTGAAAAACATCAATTAAACTACTACCCATCTCAAGCGAATTTTATTCTTTTTGAAGTAAAGGCAGATAGTGATACAGTATTTAAAGAAATGATGAAACGTGGATATATCATTCGAAGTGGGAATGCTTTAGGCGCACCTGGATATATTCGTGTGACAATAGGTACAGAAGAACAAAATGAGGAATTTTTACGCTTACTTGAAGAAGTGTTAACAGAATTAGGGGTTTTTGCATGACACGAAATGTTCTTGTCATTGGCTTAGGTTTGATTGGTGGGTCAATAGCATTATCATGTCAAAAAGCACCACAAACTAAAGTCTTTGGCTATGATGTTCAAGAAAAAACAAGAGAACTAGCTGCAACCTTAAATATTGTTAATGAAGTAGTGTCTGATGTTAAACAGGCAGCTAGCATTGCAGATATTATTATCTTTGGTACACCAGTGAATGCAACGATTGAATGGATGGACGAATTAAAAAATTGGTCATTAAAACCAGATGTAGTTATTACTGATACGGGTAGTACTAAATCATTAATTATGGAAAAAGCGGTGGAACTGAAGGAAAAGGGAATCACCTTTATCGGTGGTCACCCAATGGCAGGTTCACATAAAAGCGGTGTAACTGCTGCAAGGCAGTATTTATTTGAAAATGCTTATTATATGCTTACACCTTTTGAAGAAGAAGATGGCAATCAAATTATTAAATTAGAACAATTATTAAAGTTCACCCTAGCAAAAATAGTGAAAGTTGATGCGAAGGAACATGATCATATGACTGCGGTTGTAAGTCATTTTCCTCATATTGTTGCCGCATCGCTCGTTCATCAATTGAATGGTGAAAAGGAAAAATTCCCAATGACTTCATTACTTGCAGCAGGGGGCTTCCGTGATATTACTCGTATTGCATCTTCAAACCCTTCGATTTGGAAAGATATCACGCTACAAAATCGTAAAGAGTTACTAGATCAACTTGAATGTTGGCAAGTAGAAATGAATCGAGTAAGAGAAATTTTATTAAATAATGATGATCAGTCGATTGAAAACTATTTTGCCGTTGCAAAAAATGTTCGTGACGAGTTACCAATTACAACTGGTGCGTTTTATACAACATATGATTTATATGTTGATATTCCGGACTATCCAGGGGTTATTTCCGAAGTTACTGGATATTTAGCTGAAGATAAAATTAGTATTACAAACATACGTATTTTAGAAGCACGTGAAGATATTTTCGGAATTTTAGTAATTAGTTTTCAAACGAGCGACATCCGAGATAAAGCAGTCAAATGCTTGGAACGTCGGACGAAATTTGAAATGCATATTGCATAATTTCTATTTAATCCATTCAGTATGGACATACGCCAAGGCGAATATGATAAGTTGAAAGGAGCAATCTCCAATGCCTCAATCTAAAACGATAGATTACCAAAATGTGAATTTAAAGGGTACAATTCAAGTTCCTGGGGATAAATCGATTTCTCACCGTTCCATCATGTTTGGTGCCATTGCAAAAGGAACAACGACAGTAAGTGGTTTTTTACTTGGAGAAGATTGTTTAAGTACGATTGATTGTTTCCGTAAATTAGGTGTCAAAATTGAAGTAGACGGTACGAATGTAACTATTCAGAGCGCGGGTATCGAGGCATGGGAAGAGCCAAAAGAAATTCTTTATACTGGTAACTCTGGAACAACTACGAGATTAATGCTAGGTATATTATCGGGCACTAGTTTACATACAGTAATGACGGGTGATGCTTCGATTGGTAAACGTCCAATGCGTCGTGTAGCTGACCCATTACGACTTATGGGAGCTAAAATCTCAGGTAGAGCAGACGGTCAATATACGCCATTAGCAATTCAAGGTACAACACTTAAAGCAATCGATTATACAATGCCAGTTGCAAGTGCACAGGTAAAATCTGCAATTCTATTTGCTGGATTGCGTGCACAAGGAACAACGATTGTTCGTGAACAAGAAGTATCAAGGGACCATACTGAAAGAATGTTAAAACAATTCGGGGGTAGTATTACGGTTGATGGTGGAGTAGTTTCTATAGAAGGTGGACAACAATTAACTGGTACTCATGTTAATGTCCCTGGAGATATTTCTTCTGCTGCCTTCTTCTTAGTTGCTGGTGCAATCGTCCCAAATAGTGAAATTACACTTGAAAATGTAGGTGTAAATCCAACTAGATCTGGAATTATTGATGTGTTTGAGAATATGGGTGCACAATTATCCGTTCATATTGACGATGAAAACGCACATGAACCAACTGCAACTTTGAAAATACAAACATCACAATTAAAAGCAACTACAATCGAAGGAGATATGATTCCAAGATTGATTGATGAGATTCCAATCTTAGCATTACTTGCAACTCAAGCTGAAGGTAAAACGGTCATTCGAAATGCAGAAGAACTAAAAGTAAAAGAAACTGATCGTATTACAGCTGTTGTAACCGAGCTGAAGAAGCTAGGTGCAAAAATCGAAGCAACAGATGATGGTATGATCATTGAAGGACCAACAAAACTTCATGGTGGCTCATTGAAGTCTTATGGAGACCATCGAATTGGTATGATGGCTGCAGTAGCAGGGTTAATTACTGATTCTCCTGTTGAATTGGATGATGCAGATTGTATCGCGGTTTCATACCCATCATTCTTTGAGCATGTTAATGAACTGATTCATAAATAGTAAATAAAGGAAAAGACTCTCCTGGACTTGGAGAGTTTTTTCTTGTTGATATGGAAGGTGAAATACCTTCAGTATGGCTATCGGAGGTAGAGGTGATTCGGTATTCCGGAGAAGCGTCTATCATCGTGGGGATGAAGGACAAAAATGGCTATGAAGAGTTGATTAATGTCCTTCATCGAGGTTGTGAAGGACCAAAAGTGGCAATGAAAAGCGATGAAGTGTCTTTTATTGAGGTTATGAAGGACAAAACCGTACAGGAAAACTAGAAATGTGGTCTTCATAACGTCGATGAAGACCAAAACCGATCACGAAAACCGGAGAAATGGTCTTCATAAAGCAAATGAAGAACAAAACCAATCATGAAAACCCGAAATGTGTCTTTCATCAAACCGATGAACACCAATACCGCACAAGAAAACCTAAATCATATCCTTTATCCAAAAAATAAACCTCACGAGTTACCAGTTAAGGTTTTTGTATAACACTCATGTTATACTGTAAATTAGGTAGAATTCCTAAGATATTAATTGAGATTAGGTGAAGAAGTTGACAAACCGTTTTAACGAAATGCTTGAAGCCATTCAAAATGGTGACTTAAAAAAGCTAGATGTATTTTTAAATGATTTTTTACTAAATGAAACTCCTGAAAAGCAATATGAAATTGCAGAGTTATTTATGCAATATGGGTATTTAAACGAGGCTAATCGAGTTTTAGAACATTTACAATTTTTATTTCCAGATGAAGCTCAAATTACGATTGATCAAGCATCTGTATTAATAGAACTAGGAAAAGAAGACGAAGCATTAGAATTACTTATGAGCATTCAACCAGATGCTCCTGAATATCCACAAAGTCTTTTAATATTAGCTGATTATTATCAAATGCAAGGTCTTTATGAAGTAGCCGAAAAACGTATTAATGAAGCAATCGAAATACTTCCACATGAACCGATTTTACAGTTTGCTAAAGCAGAACTTTTATACGAAACAGGAAGATTTGCTGAAGCATGTCGAATTTACGAAGAGTTATATGAAAGCGATAAAACTATTGCAGGTGTGTTATTAGCGGAAAGGCTTGCGGAAGTTTATCGTGCAGGTGGTGCATTTGAAACCTCTCTAGAGTTTTATATGGAAGCGCTTGAGGAGAAAGTGACACCAGATTTATTATACGGTTCAGGATATGCTGCTTTTCAGTCAGAAAAATATGAATTAGCAACAAAACAATTAGAAGATTTAAAAGAGCTTGATCCCGATTATTTTAGTGCGTACTTATTATTAGCAGAAAGTTATGCAATGATAGAAGACAATAAGAAAGCATATGCTGTTATTCAAGAGGGTATTAAACGCGATGAATACGAAAAATCTTTTTATTTATTCGCAGGAAAAATTGCTCTTAAAAATAGGTTACCTAATGAAGCAATTGAGTATTTAAAACAGGCAATTGCACTTGATCCAGAGTATATTGATGCAATCGTTGTTCTAATGTCGATTTATGCATATGAGGAACAAAACGATGCAATCATTGATTTATATGAAGAAATGGAACGAAATCATGTTAGTTTTTCTACAATACTACCTTATGTTGCGGAAGCTTATGTTAAAGATGAACAATATAATCGTGCATACGAAATTTACACTGCTGCATATAATGAATTTAAAGATGATGTGTCGTTTTTAGAAAAATATTGTTATTTCTTGATAGAAGAAGGAAAAAGGCAAGAAGCACGTGAAGTGGTAAACCAATTAGTTGCCCTTGAGCCTTTCGAAGAAAAATGGATTGATTTGCAAGGTAGTCTTGATTAAAGGAGGGAAAGCAATGACTTCTTCCGTTCCATTAGTTGACAAGAAGGCTTTTGTCAGGTGGTTTCTTAAGAATTATCAGTTAAAACGTCGAGAATGTGTATGGATTTTGAATTATTTATTGAGTAACGATAATTTGCTTGAAAATATTCATTTTGTAGAAGAGGCACATTATTGCCCTCGAGCTATTGTGATGTCGAGTGTTGATTCGAATGGAGTTCCTTTTAGATTTTATAAAGGAAATATCATGACAAGTGATGCAGAGAAGTCTTTCCATGATCTCCGGTTACACCCGAATGAAAGTATGTATATACAACTGAATTTTCCTAACATCCCACCTAGCCAACAATATTTAGCCGTTCTTGAGGAAAATCCTTATATGCCTAAATATCTTCATATAAGTGAAAAAGACCGAGTAATCGCTGAAGAATTATTAAATAATAGTATGTTAGCATTTCAAGAAGAAAAGATCTTGAAGGAAATTGATGAAGCGTTAGATGAAGGCGATAAAGAAAAGTTTTATGAACTATCAAATTTATTGCAAGCATTAAAACAAACATCAAAAAATAGTTAATGTAGAAAACAGTAGGGACTATCTCTACTGTTTTCTAAAGTAATTTATTTGTTCATTATTTCACAAACATAACTACATAAATAGTCTCTTTTTTTTGATTAAAATGGGTTTGAGAAAAACGTTCATGTACAATACTTAATATGGTTATCTATTGGAGGAAAGTCTATGTATTTTAATGTTCAGGATGTCAGTCAATTTCAATCTCAAAAAGATTTCATTGATACGGTTATAATTCCATTACTTTCTGTAAATCTTAAAGAAAACATGATTAAACAATCTAGTTCACAAACTCAATATTTAATGTCTCTTACAGCTTTTATAGAACAGCAGTTCAAGGGCCGTATTATGTTAATGCCACCATTTACATACCTTGAACAATTTAAAAATACTATTTCACTTTCATCTATAAAAGAGGCGTTTCAGAATGCAGGGTTTAAACATGTTTTGTTCATTACTTCCGATCATAGTTGGACAAGCTTAGAGGAGGATGTAGATGTCATCTGGTTACCGTCTATTCCACTAGAATCCATGGATCAATCTGTGAAAAAGACAATATTAGAAGATCAGCTGAAACATGTAATACCTATACTAACTTCCAAATGGTCTCAAAGTTAGAAATTAGTTTCATTAAATGTTCACAATCTTTCTAAATGAAAGAGAAAGCATTATTGACCAACCTATTTTCTTGATATATCATAGATATGTCCTAGTTTTATTATTTGTAAAAGTATGTCCGTTGGACTGACCTTTTAGTTAGAGGGGGGAAAAGGATGAGTAACAATCGAGTTACAAGACGTCAATTTTTAAACTACACTTTAACTGGTGTGGGTGGATTTATGGCGGCTGGAGTTTTAATGCCGATGGTGCGTTTTGCAATAGATCCAGCACTTCAAGCGAAAGCAGAAGGTGATTTTGTACAAACTAGCACGAAAATTGCTGATATAACTGAAGAACCGATTAAAGTCGATTTCACATTTGAGCAAGTTGACGCTTGGTACAAATCTGATGTTACGGAAGCAGCATGGGTTTACAAAGATGGTGACACAATCGTCGCCCTTTCACCTGTATGTAAACACTTAGGTTGTACGGTAAACTGGGCTGGTGACTCAGCTCACCCAGATCAATTCTACTGTGCTTGTCATGCTGGTCGTTATGAGAAAAATGGTAAAAATGTTCCTGGAACACCGCCACTTGGCCCACTTGATGAGTATGAAGTTTCAGAAAAAGATGGTTTCTTATTGCTTGGGAAAAAAATCGCAAACACTAAAGGTTAATTAGGTTAGGGGGTAGACAATTGTGCTAAACAAAATTTATGATTGGGTCGATGAGCGCTTAGATATTACTCCAATTTGGCGTGATATTGCCGACCACGAAGTGCCAGAGCACGTTAACCCTGCACATCACTTTTCAGCATTCGTATACTGTTTCGGTGGATTAACATTCTTTGTTACAGTAATTCAGATCTTATCAGGTATGTTTTTAACTATGTATTACGTGCCAGACGTTGAGAATGCTTGGAAATCAGTTTATTATTTACAAAACGAAGTTGCTTTCGGTGAAATTGTTCGCGGTATGCACCACTGGGGAGCTTCATTAGTTATCGTAATGATGTTCTTACATACGCTTCGTGTATTCTTCACAGGTTCATATAAGAAACCTCGTGAGTTAAACTGGATTGTAGGCGTTTTAATTTTCTGTGTTATGTTAGGCTTAGGGTTCACAGGATATTTACTTCCTTGGGACATGAAAGCGTTGTTTGCAACAAAAGTTGGTCTTCAAATTGCAGGATCAGTACCGTTCATTGGTGATTTAATTAAAACATTACTTGCTGGTGATGCAACAATTATCGGTGCTCAAACGTTAACTCGTTTCTTTGCAATTCATGTATTCTTCTTACCAGCTGCTTTATTTGCATTACTTGCAGCACACTTTATCATGATTCGTAAACAAGGTATTTCGGGACCACTATGATCCAAACAAATGTTTTTATGATTTCTTAAGGAGGGGACACTATGCAACGCGGAAAAGGGATGAAATTCGTTGGGGATTCACGTATTAAAGCTAACAACCGTATGGTGAATCAACCAAAAGATTATTCCGAGTATCCTGGTAAAACAGAAGCTTTCTGGCCTGATTTCTTATTAAAAGAATGGATGGTTGGTGCTGTTTTCTTAATCGGTTATCTTTTGTTAACTGTTGCGCATCCTTCACCACTTGAAGGTCCAGCAGATCCAACAAATGCTTCATATATTCCATTACCAGACTGGTACTTCTTATTCTTGTACCAATTATTAAAATATACTTACGCTTCAGGTCCATACAATATCATTGGGGCTATCGTTATTCCAGCTTTAGCTATCGGTGCATTAATCTTAATGCCATTCTTAGATAAAGGTCCTGAACGTCGACCATCAAAAAGACCAATCCCTACTGCTCTTATGTTATTAGCAGTAGCAGCTATGTTCTACTTAACTTGGGAATCAGTAGTTAACCATGACTGGGAAGCTGCAAAAGCACAAGGTGTAATTACAGATAAAGACTTAGGTTTATTACCTGATGTTGAAATCGATGAAACTGCACCTGGTTATGAAATCTTCCAAGCACAAGCTTCTTGTGTAGGTTGTCACGCTGCTGATTTTACTGGAGCAGGTGGACCTATGTTATTAGGTAACGAATTAACTGCTGAAGAAGTTGCTGAAGTTATTAAAAACGGACGTGGCGGAATGCCAGCAGATACTTTCCAAGGTACAGAAGAAGAGTTACAACAACTAGCTGAATTCATTGCAAGCTTAAAAGAAGCAAAATAATTTGCCAATAGAGAGTCGGGAAACTGACTCTCTTTCATTTTATTTATTTTTTACTACATAAATCATTCACAATTCTGTAAAATAATGTTGGTTATACTTTTTTATTTATACATATATGCTTTTACATTTAAATTTATGACATATATAAAAGGGGTAAATTTATGAGTTTGTTAACACGAGTTTGGTTCTTATTAACCCACCGTTCTTTTTTAACATTGTTATTAATTGTGAATGTAGCCGGTACTATTTATGGCTATTATTGGTATCGCTATCAGCTTCAAATTACGGAACCACACTTTTTAATTTTTGTTCCTGATAGTCCAACCGCAAGCTTATTTTTTTCAATAGCTATAATTGGATGGTTACTAGGGAAAAATTTTAAATTAATGGAAGCTCTTGCTCTTATTACTTTGGTTAAATATGGAGTTTGGGCAGTCGTTATGAATTTGTTAACATTATATGAGAATGGGTCGATTGATCCTTTAGCATGGATGCTAGTCGTATCCCACTTTATGATGGCTGTCGAAGCGATAATTTATATTGGAAAGTATCGATTTACATATATTCATGTAATTATCGCTGCAGTTTGGACATTGCATAACGATGTAATTGACTATGTTTATGGACAATTTCCTTATTACAATGTTGTTAACAAATATCCAAATCATATCGGATATTTTACTTTTTGGCTGTCTATTGCATGTATTGCAATTGCGTATTTTGCACATAACAAGAAAGAATATTTGCGTAAACTATAAATAATTATTAAAATTAAATTATAGTAATTCTAAGATAGAGAGGGAGAGAGAAGTGTCTTTTATTATTTACTTTATAATCATCATGCTATTGCCACTTTACGCCCAATTAAAAGTGAAAAGTACATATAGAAAATTTTCACAAGTACCTGCACAAAGAGGTATGACTGGTGCGCAAGTAGCTCGTATGATTTTAGATCAACACGGTTTATATGATGTTCGTGTTGTACCGACACAAGGTATTTTATCTGACCATTATAATCCTATGACAAAGACTGTAGCACTGTCTGAAGATAATTATTACAATTCATCACTTGCAGGTACAGCAGTGGCTGCACATGAGGTAGGACATGCAATTCAACATAAAGAGGCATATTCATTCTTAACTTTACGTTCGAAATTAGTACCTATTGCGAACATATCTTCAAATGCTTCTTGGTTATTTGTTATTATTGGTATGGTTACTCAAATGTCAGGACTTTTATTATTAGGGATCGTTTTACTAGCTGCAGGAGTATTTTTCCAAGTAGTTACTCTACCAGTTGAGTTTGACGCTTCAAAACGCGCTATGAATGAAGTTGTATCTTTAGGTATTATTAATAATAACGAAGAACGTAGTGCAAAAAAGGTATTAAATGCAGCGGCTATGACATATGTAGCGGCAGCAGCTGTTGCTGTATTAGAATTATTACGTTTAATTTTAATCTATACAGGAATGAGATCAGACGATTAATTTATTTCTTGTTTTTAGATCAGGTCGATTATCGATCTGGTCTTTTTTTTTGGAAAAATTAATTTATGTAAAGAAATGTTGCGATTTAATGTGTATATTGTAACTTGTGTGCGAAAAACTGTGACGAAAGGTAGTTAACACCTTTTAATATTATTTCTTCTTCATTAATAAGATGTGGTAAGTAAGCGTTAACTTAAGCGCTTAAAACCGATTGAAGGGGGAGAAATGAAATGAACATTCACCTTGGTAAGTTGATATTGTTTGGATTTCTTACAATTATCGTCATTATTTGCTTAGCTATTTATTCTGGATTTTTAACATATGAAATTCTCAAGCCATATTTAGTTGAAGAAGTATATGAACCATTTAAAATAAAAAATTAGCAGACTCATCGGACTCATTATAAATTATCCATATATTTAAGCAAAATAGCCTCGATATTACTAAATCTAATTCTTAAATCTAAAATGGCTCGGCAATTATGCCGAGCCATTGAATTACTCATCTATTCTAAATCCTTCTCCGGTTACATCTTTTACATCTGTAATGGATACAAAAGCAGTTGGGTCGATTTTTCGAATCATGGATTTTAATCGAACAATTTCATTTCTACTGACGATACAATATAATACGTCTTTTGATTGTTTTGTGAAATGACCGTACCCATGGAAAACAGTAAGACCACGTTCCATCTCATGTGTAATATAATCTGCAATTTCATTAGGTTTTTGCGAAATGATTAGAAACGCTTTTGCAGAATAAGCACCATCTTGAACCATATCAATCACTCTTGCTCCAAGGTAAACAGCAACTAGTGTATACATCATCGATCTTTCATCTAAGAAAGTTATTAATGAAGCAATTAAAACAATGGCATCAAAGATGAACATCGTTTTACCCATACTCCACCCAAAAAATTTCTGAACAAGTCGAGCAATGATGTCCACTCCGCCTGTTGTACCACCACAACGGAAGATAATTCCTAATCCAAGTCCGACAAATACACCTGCAAATAACGCTGCGAGGAATAGATCATTTTCTAAATGCATTTGATACTCATAAATTTGGAAGAGTTTTAAAAACACAGAAACAGCAAATGTACCTATTAATGTATAAACAAATTGTTTACGTCCTAAGAGCTTCCAACCTAATATAAACATTGGTATATTAAGGATGATATTTAATAATGCTGGATCCCAATTAAGTGTAAAATAGAGGATTAGAGTTACACCGCTAAATCCACCTTCACCAAGACCGTTTTGCATATTAAAGTGTACGAAGCCAAAGCTATAAATAGCAGCTCCAAAAATTATTCCAATAATTTCTTTAATATTTTTCATATATGCCCCCATTTTTTGTACCAACAATAAATCAATTTTTTCAGATAATTACACTCACTTATTATGTTTTATTTTTCTTCTTTTGACAACAGTATGTCAAATTATATAGGATGTTAAAAGGAAATTGGTCATAATAAGTAATTTTGCTTACAATATTTTCCTTGAACTGGATGATGTTAGCGATTAAATTCATTAAGAAGCTTTTTTATAATTGACCATGATTTTTTAGTAGAAATAAATAGTCTTGTGCAATATAAAAATGTTAATCTAAATATAGGATGCTTTGTATATACTAGAGGGTTTTTACTCATTAGGAAAAGCTTACTATCAAGACCGTTTTAATGAAAGGACGTATTACAAATGACAATAAGAGTAGCAATCGCTGGAGCAAGAGGAAGAATGGGCTCAGAAGCTGTAAAAGCTGTTACGAAACGTGAGGGTATGGAGTTAGTAGCTGCCTTAGATTATAAACACGTTGGAGATAGTCTAGCTGAGCTTGAAATATTTTCACCAGATCTAAATGTGCCAATTTTTACAAACCTTACACAGTTAATAGAAGATACAAGACCGGACGTATTAATAGACTTAACTAATCCTCAATCCGTTTATGAGCATACTAAAGAAGCTCTTTTACATAACGTACGACCAGTTGTCGGAACAACTGGATTTACAGACGAACAATTAAACGAACTAAAAAATCTAGCTGAAAGTCAAAAAGTAGGTTGTATTATTGCTCCTAATTTTGCAATTGGCGCAATTCTTATGATGAAATTTGCTAGAGAAGCAGCAAAATATTTACCTGACGTTGAAATTATTGAGTTGCACCATGACCGAAAATTAGATGCACCATCTGGGACAGGGCTTAAAACTGCTCAATTAATCGCAGAAGTTAGAGATGAAAAAATTCAAGGGCATTCAAATGAAAAAGAAACAATAGAAGGTGCTCGCGGGGCTAACTTTGAAGGGATGCGGATTCACTCTGTTCGTTTACCTGGATTAGTTGCACATCAAGAAGTATTATTTGGTGGAGATGGACAACTGCTTACAATTCGACACGATTCGTACAATCGTGAATCCTTTATGGGTGGCGTTTTATATTGTGTAGAAGCAGTAATGACAATCGAAAACTTAGTTTATGGACTTGAAAATTTAATTTAATTTTATTTCGTATATAAACAAAGCAAATATATAAAAATGAATTCTTAATTGATTTAGAATGGACTGAAGATGATGAAAATTGCTTTAATTGCACATGATCTAAAAAAAGATAGTCTTGTTGAATTTGCTATTGCATATAAAGAAATATTACAACAACACCAGCTATTTGCTACTGGGACAACAGGAAAACGAATTCAAGATGAAGTTGGGTTAACTGTTACAAGATTTCGCTCCGGCCCTTTAGGTGGAGATCAACAAATCGGCGCGATGATTGCAAATAACGATATGGATATGGTGATATTCTTCCGAGATCCATTAAGCGCACAACCTCACGAACCAGATGTTACAGCACTTGTAAGACTTTGTGATGTATATCATATCCCACTTGCAACGAATATGGGAACTGCTGAAATTTTACTTAAAGGATTAGAAAAAGGATTTGTCGATTGGCGTCTAATTCAAGAACGTAGAAAATAATCTATAAGAATAAAACATGATACTGAACAAAAAATTCTTTTCTTACGATGTTACCGATTTAAAAGGGATTTTCGTTCAAATAATAAAAATAAATCAGTAACAGATTACTTTATTCATTTAATTGTAAGAGTTACAACATGTTATGAAAGTAACTCCGAAATAATTAAATAAAAAGTTAGAGAGGATGAATCGTCGGATGAGAAAGTTGAAAATTGGTATTACATGTTATCCAACTGTTGGTGGGTCAGGAGTAATTGCGACAGAACTAGGGAAGTTACTCGCAGAAAGAGGACATGAAATCCATTTTATAACATCGAGTGTGCCATTTCGTCTAAAGAAAATATATCCGAACGTATTTTTCCATGGAGTAGAAGTCAATAACTACTCTGTTTTTCAATATCCACCTTACGATATTGCATTAGCAAGTAAGATGGCTGATGTTATTAAGGAAGAGAAATTAGATGTCTTACATGTTCACTATGCAATACCACATGCAATTTGTGCTGTCCTTGCAAGAGAAATGTCAGGAGAGAATTTTGGGATTGTAACAACTTTACACGGTACGGATATAACAGTTCTTGGTCAGGATTCTACAATGGCACAAGCAATCAAATATGCCATTGAAAAATCTGACATCGTAACAGCTGTTTCTAATTCTTTGAAAGAACAAACTTATGAGTTAATTCAACCTGCGAAAGAAATTGAAACAATTTATAATTTCGTTGATGAGTCTGTATTTCGTCCAATTGACGTAGGTAACTTAAAAGAACAGTTTGGAATTCGTCACAATGAACGTGTACTGATTCATGCTTCCAACTTCCGAAAAATAAAAAATTTACCGGATATTGTGAATACATTTATTAAAGTACGAGATCAAATTCCAGCTAAATTACTTCTTGTTGGTGATGGTCCAGAAAAACATCGAGTGATGGATTTAGTAAAGGAATGTCCTTATAAAAAAGATATTTTATTTTTAGGTAAACAAGAAAACGTAGAACAATTATTTGCAATTAGTGATTTAATGCTATTGCTTTCAGAAAAGGAATCATTTGGATTAGTATTACTTGAAGCTATGGCATGTGGAGTACCTGGAATCGGCACTGCAACGGGTGGAATTCCAGAAGTAATTGAGCATGGTGTGAATGGCTATTTAGTACAATTAGGTGATACAACTACCGCAGCTGAATATGCGATTGATTTATTAACAAACGATGATAAGTTAATTGAATTTAGGGAGGCAGCTATAAGTGCTTCAAGTGGAAAATTTAATTCAAAATTAATTATTGACCAATATGAGCAGTTATATGAACGTTTGGCGGTACTAAGAGTATGAACATAAGACTATCCAAAGACTGGGAAGCAGCAGTTCGGGTAATTGAAAAAATTGAAAAAGCTGGTTATGAAGCAGTAATAGTTGGTGGTGCGGTAAGGGACTACCTTTTAGATAAAGAAGTGAATGATGTCGATGTAGCAACTAGTGCTATGCCGGATGAAATAAAAAAAATATTCAATTCTACTGTTGATATAGGGATTGCCCATGGGACTGTTCTTGTATTAGATGAAGGTCAGCCAATTGAGGTAACAACCTATCGAACTGAAGGAATTTATATTGATTTCCGCCGACCTGAACAAGTTACATTCGTTAAAAATTTAGAAAAAGATTTAGAACGACGTGATTTTACCATTAATGCAATGGCTATGACGAAGTCTGGAGAACTGATTGATTTGTATGGTGGACAACAAGACATCCAAAATGGTCTCATCCGATCTGTTGGTGATCCAAACACAAGATTCAGAGAAGATGCCCTTCGCATGTTAAGAGCCATACGTTTTAGCGCTCAATTAGGTTTTTCTATTGAAAATAAAACACTTAAAGCAATCCAACAAGATAGCGACCTTATTGAATTTATTGCGAAAGAAAGAATTCATATGGAGTTATCTAAAATGTGGGTATCGCGTAAAGTATACGACGGAATCAATGCACTTATTGAAAGTCATCTGGCAAAGTATCTAGTTGGTGATTTTGAAAAGCACTTAGAGGAATGGCGATATTTTAATACAACAAGTTCCGAAGTTGGTTGGGCATATTTATGTTTATTGAATCGAAATCAATTAAGTGACATCATTCATTTTTACAAACTATCAAATAAAGAAAAGAATTTTATTAGAAATGTTTTAAATGCATACCAAGCTCTTTTAAATCGCTGGGACGAACTTGATTATTTCCAATATGATTTATTTACTTTGGAAGCGGCTTATGATTTTGCAATTTGGCAAAATGTAAAAGTTCCATTCAAAAAAGAACATATTGCTATGGTTAAATCAAATTTACCGATTCAATCAATGAACCAGTTGGCGATTAATGGGAATCATTTAATGGAATGGACTACTAAAAAAAGAGGTCCATGGATTAAAGTCGCGCTTGATGCTGCTTTGTTAGCTGTTCTAAAAAGTCATATTAAAAACGATGAAGAACATTTGAAGGAATGGTTTTTACATGAATTTAACGACGAAGGATGAAATATTAAGTCGTTTCCTGAATGCAAATAATGAACCAATTTCAGGTCAGCAATTAGCGGATGAATTTGGCATTTCTCGGACGGCAATATGGAAGCATTTACAAACCTTACAAGATGAAGGATATACTTTTGAAACTATTAAGAAAAAAGGATATCTTCTAACAACAACACCAGACCGAGTAGATCCAGCTAGAATTACTTCTTATCTGGAAACTGCTCGGTTGGGTCATACAATTCGTTATTTTGAAGAAATTACATCCACCCAAACGTTTGCTCATGAGTTAGTAAGAAACGGTGCTATAGATGGAACAGTAGTTGTAGCAGAGAGTCAATCTGCTGGTAAAGGGAGAATGGCCAGACCATGGGAGTCGACAAAAGGTAAGGGCATTTGGATGACTATTATTATTCGTCCAAATGTCTTACCACATCAAGCCCCTCAATTTACCTTAATAGCAGCTGTTGCAGTTGTGAATGCAATAAAATCATTACATAAATCAATCAATCCAGAAATTAAATGGCCAAATGATATATTAATAGATGGCAAAAAATGTACAGGGATTTTGACTGAAATGATTGCAGAAATGGATGGGGTTCAAGCCTTACTCATTGGAATTGGTATTAATGTAAACCAACAAAAAGAAGATTTTCCAGAAGAACTACAAAATATTGCAACTTCTTTATCTATTGAAGCGAATGAAAAATTAAACCGTGCAAAACTAATTGCTACTACTTTAAAATACTTAGAAAAGTATATTGATCTTTATTTACAAGTCGGTTTTGAACCGATTAAAACACTTTGGGAAGAGTTTTCTGGAACAATTGGCAAAAGAATAAAAGCTACAACACTTCGTGAAGTTGTAGAGGGTATGGCAATTGGCATTACCTCTGATGGCGTATTAGAAGTTAAAGTCGATGATGGTGAAATAAAACGCATTTATTCTGCGGATATTGAGATTGAAAAGCCTATATAATTAAAATTTTTACAATTCTAGTGATGTTTTTTTAGAATGATATTGTACTGTACGTTTTCTACCAAAACTGTTATAGTAGGCATGTGGACAGTATCAAATTGAACTGTACCTAATGTTTTTTACTACTATTAAAAAAAATCTGCCTTGATCTTATTAGACAGGGACGGAAGAAAACGAAGCGTTCAATTTTCATTTTAAAAAACAACGCTACCCTTCTGTCCATTTTTAGACAGAAGGGTTTTTTATTTGTGGATAAAAATTTGCTCTTGATATCCAAAAAACATGAAGCGGTGTTTTTTAGTTTAGTTTTCTTCTTACATGAAGAGGAGGAACAAGAATGAAAAAAACAAGTGACTTTTTGAAAATGAAACAAAATGGTGAAAAGATTGTCATGATTACAGCCTACGATTATCCGGGAGCAAAGTTTTCTGAAGAAGCTGCTGTTGATATGATTTTAGTAGGTGATTCTTTAGGAATGGTTGTCCTAGGATATGATTCGACAGTTCCTGTGACAGTCGAAGATATGATCCATCATGCAAAAGCGGTTCGAAGAGGTGCAAAGGATACTTTTGTCGTTGTTGATATGCCTTTTGGCTCTTATCATGGTGATCCAAATGACGCGTTAAAAATTGCAGTGCGTATGATTCAAGAAACTGGTGCAGATGCATTAAAAGTAGAAGGTGCCGGAGAAGTACTTGAAGTCATTAAAAAATTGACGAACGCAGGAATTCCTGTCGTATCACATTTAGGTTTAACACCACAGTCAGTTGGTGTACTTGGTGGGTATAAAGTTCAAGGTAGAACAGCCCAACAAGCAGTAAAGTTAATCGAAGAGTCAAAGCAATGTGAGGAAGCAGGGGCTTGTGCAATCGTTTTAGAATGTATCCCACATCAGTTAACAGAGGTAGTTTCAAAAGAGTTAGTCATTCCTACGATTGGTATTGGCGCTGGTCCAGAAGCGGATGGTCAGGTGCTTGTCTATCACGATTTATTGAGAATTGGAAGTCATCACATTCCAAAATTTGCGGAGAGCTTTGCATTTGTTGGTGAAGAAACTTCACGTGGTGTAAGTGCATATGCAGCAGCAGTGCGGAATGGATCTTTTCCAACACTTGCTCATAGTTTCACGATGAAAGAAGAGCAGCTAACTCAAATCTATGGGGGCACAAAATAATGAAAGTCGTTAAAACCATTGTAGAATTAAAAGAACAAGTAAAAAGAGCAAAATCTGAAGGTAAATCCATAGGTCTTGTACCAACTATGGGATACCTCCATGAAGGTCATTTAACATTAGCAGATACAGCAAGACAAGATAACGATCTTGTGATCATGAGTATTTTTGTTAATCCAACACAATTTGGACCGAATGAGGATTTTGAATCTTATCCAAGGGATTTAGAACGTGATTGTAAATTAGCAGAAACTGTAGGAGTAGATATTATTTTCGCTCCATCTGTTGAGGAAATGTACCCAACAGATGGCGGAATTTATATTCGTGCCGGTAGACAAGCGGAAATATTATGTGGAGCTTCTAGACCTGGTCATTTTGATGGTGTACTTCAAGTGGTCGCAAAATTATTCCATTTAAGCGAACCGAATCGAGCGTATTTTGGTCAAAAGGATGCACAACAAGTAGCCATCATACAAACAATGGTTAGAGATTACAATTTCCCACTGGAAATTCGTACGGTACCTATTGTTCGAGAGGTAGATGGACTGGCGAAATCTTCAAGAAATGTCTATCTGACAGAACAAGAAAGAAAAGAAGCACCTGCCATTTTCGAATCACTACAAATTGCAAAAGAAGAATACTTAGCAAGTCGAAAAGTAGAAAAAGCTAAGGAATTAGCTAAAAAACATATTGAAGATAAAACGACAGGTAAAATAGATTACTTTGAGTTTTTATCTTACCCAGACTTAAAACCAATAACAAACGAAACAAGAGACTTTTTACTAGCTACTGCTGTGTATATAGGAAAAACTAGATTAATAGACAATATAATTTTTCACACAAAGGGGTAAAACAACATGTTTAGAATGATGATGAACAGCAAGATCCATCGTGCAACTGTAACTCAAGCAGATTTAAATTATGTTGGTTCAATTACAATTGATCAAGATATTTTGGATGCAGTTGGTATGTTACCAAATGAAAAAGTTCATGTAGTAAATAATAATAACGGGGCTCGTTTCGAAACTTATATTATTGCAGGAGAAAGAGGAAGTGGCGTCATCTGTGTAAATGGAGCTGCTGCTCGCCTAGTACAAAAAGGGGATATTGTCATTATTATTTCCTACGTTTATGTTGATCATAAAGAAGCAGCAGATCATAAGCCAACTGTAGCCATAATGGGTGAAAACAATACAATTAAAGAAATGATTAGTTATGAACCTGAGGCAACAGTACTATAATAAAGGGAGAACAGAAAAGCAACGGATTTAACTAAAATCATTTTCCCACACCAAACAAAAAGTGAACAAATTGGTGATGCAGCAAAAGCTGTTTACTGGAGGGCAATTAATACTTGATGAATATAATCTAAACATTCCTTTTTCCGATACTATTTTCGAAAAATATTATCTTGAAATGATTGTGAAATTCAGTTATAATAAACTTTAGGTGCCAAACCTAGTAAAGTATATACTTTACAACAACCAAATTCGCTAACGACTCGGATTGTCGGAATTTGGTTGCACAGCAGGGATGATGAGCCCCTGCTTTTTTTATGTCTATTTTTAGGGTTGGTTTGAAAGATTTCTTTCAGGACAACCCTTTTTATTTGTTTTAAAACACCTCGATGAAATTTCCTTAAACTTCACAATAAGGTATAATGCCTAACGAATAATAGGTACAACATGACCAATCCGCATTATATATGATAAAATCCCATTATATTAAATCAGGCATTACATATATACGTACATTCTTCGGATGTTTGTACATCCCATAAACAGAATTTTCACTATGACTCGTCTCGGTGTAATCGTCCGTAAAACTTTCGCAATAGTCAATATAGATAAATGAAAGTTAATACAAGTAAACACGGCGAGTTGATCAACTAATAAGAGGGTTATGTGGATATCCCCTCTTTAGAAGTTTCACTATATGCGAATGAGAGTTGAAGTAAGATGGAAAGTCAAAAATATGCAATTGTTGATATAGAAACAACAGGCCATTCACCTGCTAATGGTGATCGGATGATCCAAATCGCAATTGTTATTATGAATGATTGGACTGTTGAAAAGACTTTTACAACCTTCATTCATCCCGGAAAACCTATTCCAATTTATATACAAGACTTAACGAATATAACAGATGAAGATGTTCAAGAGGCACTGCCTTTCGAAGCACATGCTCATACAATTTATGAATTAATGCAAGATGCAATTTTTGTAGCACATAATGCAGATTTTGATTTATCTTTTTTACAGTCTGAATTTGAACGTGCGGGGTTACCAAAATGGAGAGGGAAAAAAATAGATACAGTTGAATTAGCAAAAATTGTATTTCCCACTTCACTAGGATATAAACTTGGTGACTTAGCGATGGATTTAAATATTCCTTTACAACACGCTCATAGGGCAGACGATGATGCTTATGCTTGCGCTCTTGTGTTAAAAAAGTGCTGGGAAGAACTATTAGCACTTCCACAACAAACATTAGAGCAACTACACAAACATTCGTTTCGACTAAAATCGAATTTATCTCACCTGTTTTTCGATGCATTACAGGTTAAAAGAAGTTCTAGTGAAGAGTCTAATAATATCGTTTACTTTAAAGACTTAGCTTTAAAGAAATATGAAAAGGCATCTCTGAAAATTGCAAATGATAAGTTACATTACCCAATCGCTAATGGGGAAAAAGCTTCCTTACTAAAAAAAGCATTTTCTCAATTTGAAGAAAGACAGAAACAATTTGAGATGATGGATTTAATTTGGGAAAAATTAAATAATCATAATGAAGTGGTCATCGAAGCTTCAACCGGAATTGGAAAAACATTAGGCTATTTATTGCCTTCGATTATTTATGCCAAACAGACAGGACGTAAAGTTTGTATAAGTACCTATACATCTCATTTACTAGAACAGCTTTTATCTAACGAAATTCCTAAAATGGAGAAAATAATTGGTGAAAGTATCAATGCTGTACTTCTTAAAGGAATGCATCATTACATTGATCTAGAACGTTTTTCCCAAATAATAAGAATGAAAAACATTTCTTATGATGAAACATTAACAATGCTTCAGGTTCTTATTTGGCTAACTAAAACTGAAACTGGTGATTTAGAGGAGCTGAATGTATCGGGGGGAGGAGCTTTATTTTTAGATAAACTCCGAAAAAGTCCAGATTCTACAACAAAAGAAAATCACTCCATCGATTATTATCAACGTGCACTTGAAGTGAGTGAAAGTGCTGATTTAATAGTGACGAATCACGCAATGTTAATCGCGGATTTGAATCGTAAAGTGCCAATCTTTCAAAATATAGGCGGTTATATTATCGATGAAGCACATCAATTTGTTCAGGCAGCGGAGATTCGAGATGAAAGTATATTAACCTATGCAAATTGGAAATATGTATTTGGTCAAATTGGTCTTTCATCAGATGGTCAACTATTTTCTTCTATCAGAAGTTATGCAATAAAAACTAAGATGGTTCCATTACAATTAATAAATGATTTAGAAAAAGTATTTGAGCAACTTATTGAACTGTTTGATCGATCGATGAACAATATTGCACATCATATGAAAATGCAAACTATAAAGAACAAATTTGATACAAAACGAGTCGCTTTTTTAAACGAATTGTTTCAAGATCAAGATGAAGCAATTCATCAATTGCCAGTGAAGATTCAGCAATGGATCGATTTAGCTCAAAATGTCGGTTTCAAGATTGAAAGTGATGTGCAACAATTATCACTTGAACACGTTTCAATTTTAGAACAATGGAAGTATTGGATACGTGAATTTAAGATTAAGGCAAATGAATGGGACGAAATATTCCTTAATCCAAATCCTCACTTTACAACTTGGGTAGAAATGGACCAGCGAAATATTCCAGGAAGTATTCGTATTTATAAAAAACCAATTGATGTAAAAGACACTGTAAATCAACTATTTAATGAAGTTCGTAAAAACAATTCTATTGTATGGACTTCTGGTACTATGACTGTACCAAATAAGCAAAGATATATAGCTGAGCAACTAGGTATTCGTAAAGAGACTCCTGTACATTTATTTTTTGCGGACAAAGAGTACTATAGAGGTGCTAAGGCTTATATCGTTTCAGATATGCCTGATATTCAGGGAGTTTCACAACATGATTACGTGGAATCTGTTGCGCTAGCTGTTACAAGAACAGTTCGTGCAACTGATGGACGTTGTTTTGTACTATTTACATCTCAAGAAATGCTAAAGAAAACAGTTGAACTGATTCAAGAAAGTGAACTACTACAAGACTATATGTTATTCGCCCAAGGGGTTACTCCTGGTAGTCGAATGAGATTATTAAAATCTTTTCAAAAATTTAATCATTCCGTATTGTTTGGAACGAATAGTTTTTGGGAAGGGGTAGATGTACCAGGTGATAGTCTATCTGCTGTTATTATCGTACGTCTTCCATTTACCGCACCAGAGGAACCAACATTTAAAGCGAAATCGATTGCATTACAACAACAAGGAAAAAATGCTTTTACCGAGTTATCTTTACCGGATGCAATCATACGTTTTAAGCAAGGATTTGGTAGATTAATACGTACATCATCGGACAAAGGTGCATTTATCATTTTAGATCGACGTATTGAGACAAAATCATACGGAAAAGAATTTATTCAAGCATTACCGCCAATATCTATTGAAAAACTCCCACTACAAGATATGGTTTTAGAGCTTGAACACTGGTATAATAGTTAAGATGAGGAAAGAAAGCAGGTTGACATATATGGACAAAAGAAAAAAAGATCAAATAAAGAATTGGGTAGTGTTTATTATCCTCTTTATTTTATCTGTGTCACTTGTCATTTCAATTCTAGTACTTTCGAATGCCATGGCTCCCATCAAGGATATCGAACAAAAAGCCGAGGAATTAGCGATTTCGTCCAATTCCCTTTCTACCGTTACAGATTCTTATATTTATAACGGGAATAAGCCGTATGTTACTGTTTTCGGGGAAGACGAAGAGGGTAATGAAAAAGCAGTATTTGTTCCAATCAGTTTAGAAGAAAAATCGATTCAGGAAGTATATTTGCAAGACGGTATATCTAAGGAAGAAGCTTTATCGGTTATTAATCAAGAAGAAGATGTAAAGAAAATCTTGCATACAAAATTAGGCTATGAAGAAGCAGGGGTTGTATGGGAAATTACCTATACAAACGAAGCTGAAAAGTTAAATTATGTCTATATTTTGTTTGAAAATGGCCAGTGGTGGAAACGAATTTTGAACTTATAGAGGAGTAGATTTACTTTATGAAAGAGTTACTTGCAAACCGTGTTAAATCATTAACACCATCTTCAACTCTTGCAATTACTGCAAAAGCAAATGAATTAAAAGCACAAGGGATTAATGTCATCGGTCTTGGTGCAGGAGAACCTGATTTTAATACACCACAAAATATCCTTGATGCAGCAGTAGATTCAATGAATAAAGGACTTACAAAATATACACCTTCTGGTGGTCTACCTGCATTAAAAGATGCTATTATTGACAAGTTAAAACGTGATAATAACCTTAACTATAACCGGAATGAAATAATTGTAGGAATTGGTGCAAAACATATTCTTTACACATTATTCCAAGTTATTTTAAATGAAGGCGATGAAGTAATTATTCCAATTCCATATTGGGTGTCTTATCCAGAGCAAGTTAAGTTAGCTGGTGGGGTTCCAGTATATGTTGAAAGTACTTCTGAACAAAATTATAAAATTACTGCTGAACAATTACGTCAGGCAATCACTGAAAAAACAAGAGCAGTTATTATTAACTCACCAAGTAATCCATCTGGTATGGTTTACTCAAAAGAAGAACTTGCAGAATTAGCTGCAGTTGCTGTTGAACATGATATTTTAATCGTTTCAGATGAAATTTATGAAAAACTTCTTTACAACGGGTTAACACATTACTCTATTGCGGAACTTTCAGATGAGTTAAAGGCGCGTACAATTGTAGTCAATGGTGTTGCAAAATCTCACTCTATGACAGGTTGGCGAATTGGATATGCAGCAGGTGATGCAACAATTATTAATTCAATGACTGACCTTGCTTCACATTCTACTTCGAACCCGACTACTACTTCTCAATATGCTACAATTGAAGCATATAATGGTCCACAAGATTCAGTAGAAGAAATGAGAAAGGCATTTGAATCACGTTTAGAAATCATTTACCCTAAACTAAGTGAAATTCCTGGATTCAAAGTTATTAAACCACAAGGGGCATTTTATTTATTACCTGACGTGAGTGAAGCAGCTGAAAAAACGGGTTACTCATCTGTAGATGAATTTGCAACTGCGTTATTAACTGAAGCAAACGTTGCAGTTATTCCAGGATCAGGGTTTGGTGTTCCAAATACAATCCGTTTAAGCTATGCAACATCATTAGAGTTATTAGAAGAAGCGGTTAAACGCATTGACAATTTCGTAAAATCTAAATGGCAACAATAATGACCAACTAATCATTATTAATATTTCATATTTTTTGGAGGCACTATGAAAAAAATTACAATTTCTGAAATGCCAAATCATATTGGTGAAACAGTAAAACTAGGAGCTTGGCTAGCAAATAAACGTTCAAGTGGTAAGATTGCTTTCTTACAACTACGTGACGGTTCAGGATTCGTCCAAGGTGTCCTTGTAAAAGAGGAAGTTGGAGAAGAATTATTTACAACTGCTAAAGGCTTAACACAAGAATCCTCTATGTATGTAACAGGTGTAGTTAAGGAAGATTCTCGTTCAAGTTTTGGTTGTGAATTAGCAATCACTGGAATTGAAGTTATTCATATTGCTCAAGATTACCCAATTACACCGAAAGAACACGGTGTTGAGTTCTTAATGGACAACCGTCATCTTTGGTTACGTTCTAGAAAACAACACGCTATTATGAAAATTCGTAATGAAGTAATTCGTGCAACATTCGAATTCTTTAATAATAACGGTTTTGTTAAGATTGACCCACCTATTTTAACTGGGTCATCTCCAGAAGGTACATCAGAGTTATTCCATACAAAATATTTTGATGAAGACGCGTATCTTTCTCAATCAGGTCAGCTATATCTAGAAGCTGCTGCAATGGCGTTAGGTAAAGTATTTTCATTCGGACCAACATTCCGAGCTGAAAAATCGAAAACTCGTCGTCACTTAATTGAATTCTGGATGATGGAACCTGAAATGGCTTTTGTTGAGCATGAAGAAAGCCTAGAAGTTCAAGAACAATACGTTTCTTACATCGTTCAATCTGTATTGAAAAATTGCAAAATCGAACTAGAAAGACTGGGAAGAGATACTTCAAAACTAGAAAATATCAAAGCACCATTCCCACGTATTACGTATGATGATGCAATTAAATTCTTACATGAAAAAGGCTTTACTGATATTGAGTGGGGTGATGACTTCGGAGCACCACATGAGACTGCAATTGCGGAAAGCTATGATAAACCAGTATTTATCATCCACTATCCAGTTGGTATTAAACCGTTCTATATGCAACCACATCCAGAACGCGATGATGTTGTATTATGCGCGGATTTAATCGCTCCAGAAGGATATGGAGAAATCATTGGTGGATCTGAACGTATTTATGACCATGAGCTATTAAAACAACGTATTGCTGAACACAATTTAGATGAAAAAGCATACTCATGGTATTTAGATCTTACAAAACATGGAGCTGTTCCACACTCAGGATTCGGTCTTGGTTTAGAAAGAACAGTCGCTTGGATTAGTGGTGTAGAACACGTTCGTGAATGTATTCCATTCCCACGTTTACTAAACCGACTTTACCCATAATAATAAAATAATCTATCAAATAAAGCGTCCGTTAATAGCGGACGTTTTTATTAGCAACAGCTAATAATATACTAACAACTCGTGCTCTAGTTGCATTGTGTTTTCTAACAGGAAGGAGAGAAATCATTGTGCATGAAAAAAATCATAGACTTCGTTTATGGACGGGACAAGAAACAGTATTAATTCCACAGTTTTTCTTTAAGCATTATAAGGAATTAAAAATCACGGATGATGAAGCAATAATTCTCCTGCATTTAATTGCTTTTCATGCAGAAAATAATGACTTTCCAACACCAAACGATCTAGAACAACGATTGCATAAAACAAATAATGAAATCGCTATTCAATTACAGAGATTACTACAAAAAGGCTTCCTTGAAATTACACAAGGTGTAGATGGAAGTGGTAAACTCTTTGAGAAGTATTCTGTCTATCCTCTATGGGAAAGAATTCTAGATTTATTAGAGTCCAATGAAAGATCGAATGAAAAAGTCGCGAAAAAAAATGAAGAAGGCAAATTGTTTACTTTATTTGAACAGGAGTTTGGCAGGCTTCTCTCACCTATGGAGATCGAAACAATCTCAATGTGGCTTGATGTAGACCGCCATACACCTGAACTAATTAAAGCAGCCTTGAAAGAAGCGGTGCTTGCTGGAAAAGTAAGTTTGAGATATATTGACCGTATATTATTTGAATGGAAAAAGAAGAATATTACTTCACTCAAACAAGTAGAGCAACATACACAACAATTCCATTCCAAAACGACAATAGCAACTACAAAAACAAATCAAGAACAACCAGCTCCAAAAGTTCCTTTTTATAACTGGTTAGATGAAAGAGAATAGGGGGGGAACGAGAGTGCTTACGAAAAAACAGTGGGAACATTGCTTAGAAGAGATGGATAAAATGTTTCCTGATGCACATTGTGAGCTCGTCCACGATAACCCGTTTGAGTTAACGATTGCTACTTTACTTTCAGCTCAATGTACTGACGTATTGGTAAATAAAGTAACAAAAGATTTATTTAAAAAATATAAAACACCAGAAGACTATCTGGCGGTTTCGCTAGAAGAACTTCAACAAGATATTCGATCCATTGGTTTATATCGTAATAAGGCGAAAAATATTCAGCTTCTCTGTGAGAAATTGATTAACGAGTTCAACGGAGAAATACCACAAACTCGTGAGCAGTTAGTTACATTACCTGGTGTAGGTAGGAAAACTGCAAACGTTGTACTTTCGGTTGCATTTGATATTCCTGCTTTAGCCGTTGATACACATGTTGAACGTGTTTCTAAAAGACTTGGTTTATGTCGATTAAAGGACTCGGTTTTAGAAGTTGAAGAGACGATCATGAAAAAAACACCAAAAGAAAAATGGTCAAAAACCCACCATCAATTAATCTTTTTTGGTCGATATCATTGTAAAGCACAAAATCCTCAATGCGGTACGTGCCCATTACTAGATCTTTGTCGAGAAGGTCAGAAAAGGTTGAAAAAAGGATTGGTGAAAATATGATTTCATTTAATGCGGCCAACATTCAAAAAGAAGTAGTGGAGCCATTATTTTTAGAATGGGAATCATTGAGCCAACAAATTCATCAAGCACACGATGAGAGAAATGGGCTTGCTCACACGTTGATGGAGCAAGGGATTGCCCTTTATGAAAGATTAATCGTTACGACATCAAGTGACTCATCTGAGGAATTAATCGAAGGTGAAGATTATGAAGTTTTACCATTAAATGGGAAGGAACGTCTTTCTTTCATTAAAGCAAGACCTGGTCAATATGCATGTTACAGGCAGTTAGATGAGTTATTTAAAGAAACAAAAAAGCGACTAGCACGTTTACGATTGAAAAAATAAATTGAAAAACACAACTCGATCAAGATGGATTGGGTTGTGTTTTTTTGTATCGAATCGGAGGGGTATTCGTGACGGTAATGTAGGTAATATAACTTGGGGTTCGTTGTTTACTAGACAATTTCATGAGGATTTGAAAAAAGTTGTCTAGAAAAACGTTTAAATTAACCTTCTACTCAAACTTAAGCGAACAAAAAAATACGGAAGTTTCATCAATATGAAACTTCCGTATTTTACTTTATCAGTTATTGTTGTTATTTCCGCGTCCTGGTTTGGATGGTGGAGTAGGGTTAGTTGGTTGATTTGCACCTTCACCTTCGTTTCCTCCATCTGATCCTTCAGTTGAACCATCATTATTTCCGCCATCATTTTCGTTATTGTCACCGTTGTTACCTTCATCATTCCAATCGCCATCTTCGCCATCTTCGCCATCTTCAGAATCTCCATCATCGATATTTGGATCTTCGATGGTAGGTTCTTCTATAGGGTCTTCCAGAACAATTGAAGTGGAAGCTGGTTCACTACGTACATCATCTGATATTGCTACAACAGAGAATGTGTAGTTCTTTCCATATTCGAGATTTGGAATTGTAACGTGTTTCGATTCAGTTGGTTCGAAGACTATAGTTTCGCCACCATCAACTGTCATAGTTACTTCGAATGATATTGGTACGGTTTGTTGATTTTCTCCATCATTTGAATCAGAATTCTCAATTGTTGGAGGTGTATAATCCCACATTAAATCAACTAATCCGCCAACTTCATTCGGCACTGCTTGTAAATTAGAAGGTGGATCTAATTCAAGTTTTTTGTATTTATCTGATACTTCAGTTGGTTCTGTACCTTTAACAAATAATTCTGTTGATTTTAATTCATCAGGTGTATACTCGCTTGCTATTTTTAAAGGATCTGTCCCAACTTCAATAGTAGCTTCAACTACACTGCTTGGTTTACTAAAACGTGGTGTCTCCACATTTGCCGAAATTTGAGACATTATAGACTTAAATAAATATTGTGGCAGCCAACGTTCTTCCCACGTAGTGATAGGCTCTTTATGATCTTTATAACCGCTCCAAATGGCAATTGAATAATTTGTCGTATATCCAGCGAACCAAGAATCTGGAACTGCAGAACTTGGTAAATCATATTTCTCAAAATCTTCAGAAGAATAGTTTGTTGTTCCGGATTTACCTGCAATATCTAATCCTGAAACATTCGCTCTAGAACCAGAAGCACCTGGTTTATTGCTTAATACGTCACGTAAAATATCTGTAACCATATATGCCGTAGAGTCTGCCATTGCTACAACTGATTCATTGTCATAAGATTTCTTAGAACCATCACGGTATATAATTTCTTTTACAGCATGTGGATCATTGTAAACCCCGTTATTCCCGAATGCAGCATATGAAGCAGCCATTTGAATAGGAGTAAGAGTAATATCTCCACCACCAATTGCATCTGATTCATAAACATTTTTAGCTTGAATACCTAATTTGGAAACGAACTGTTTAGCTTGATCAGTACCTACTTCTTGAAGTGTTTTTACAGCAGGTACGTTTCGAGAAGTATAAAGTGCTTCACGGATGGTCATTTTACCTAAATATTTATTATCCCAGTTTGAAATTGGTTGATTTGTACCTGTATAGGTAATTTTCTCGTCAACTATTGATTGACCTGTTGACCAATTTAAATATTCAATAGCTGGACCATAATCAAGTAAAGGTTTCATTGTTGAACCCGGTGATCTCGTTTTTAAATCATCTGCGAAGTTGTAACCACGTTCTCCATAATTACGACCCCCACCAATTGCTCGAATTGCACCAGTTTTTGTATCAATAACTGCAACACCAGATTGAATCGTTTCAGTAGGGAAGTTTGCCGCATTATTCATGACATTTTCAACTACTGTTTGAGCGTCTGGATCGAGTGTTGTGTAAACTTTAATACCTTCACTTAGCAGTTCGCCATCACCATTTTCTTCAAGTTCATTTAATACAACATCAAGGAATGCGTCATATTGTGAACCTGCAACAGATTCGCGGTCTTCTTCTGGTACTAAGCGTGTAGTTACGTCAATTTCTTTAGCAGCTGCAGCTTCTTCTGGTGTAATTTTTTCATGTTGTACCATTAAATCTAGAACTAGATCACGACGTTGTTGTGCACGTTCTGGATTTTTAAATGGATTATATCTATTTGGACTTTGTGGCATACCTGCTAGTAATGCCATTTCATCTAACTCTAATTCACTTAACTCTTTACCAAAGAAATATTCGGCTGCCGTAGCAAATCCATAGATTCTACCAGACATTAAAATTTTATTAAAATACATTTCGAAAATTTCTTCTTTTTCGTACTGTTGTTCTAATTGAATAGAAAGCCATGCTTCTTGTGCTTTACGTTTTAATGCCTTATCGTTACTTAAAAATGAATTTTTTACAACTTGTTGAGTGATTGTACTACCACCTTGTGCACCAAACCCATCTCTAAAGTTAGCTAGTACAGCACCCATTGTACGCCAAACATCTACTCCAAAGTGTTGGAAGAAGCGAACGTCTTCAGTCGCTAATATCGCATCGACTAAATCTTGCGGTATGTCCTTGTATTCGACATACTTCCTGTTTTCAGTCCCAATAGTTGCAAAAAGTTCACCATTTTTATCGTAGAATTCAGCAGATATTGGGTCTTTTAATAATTCATCATTTAATTCAGGTGCAGAGCTTGCATAGTATACGAAAAGTCCAACACCAAATAAAAATCCTGCTAAACCAATTGCTAATACTGATAAGATAATTCGTTTAATCCAAAGTTTTGCAGGTGTTTTTTGTTGTCTTTTTTTTGACGCGCGTTCTCGCTTTAGCTCTTCACGGGTCTTTCTTTCAGACATATTTATCTCCTCGCTTATATATAAACTACTATTCTTTTTCTATTATCATTTTTTCTATTGCAGTTAAATAATCAATACGGGGATTGAATCCTGGAGTAATTTCCATAGTACTAGATTCAAAGACTTTTAAAGGTATTGATTTTGATCCGCCACTTTCCATTTCTTTCCACGCACTCATTAATACTGTATATGGTAGAACAAAGTATCGGTCTAACTTTGAGAATCTTACAATCGTAAAAGCAATTCCATTCTGTAATGTGACATCTTCCATATGTTTGATTTGATGGGGGTGCATGTTTTTCAAAGGAAAGGATGTTTTACTCTCGGTCTCCTTTGCTTCAAAATCGATATAATAGCCATTCCAGACGCCATTGTAATCCGTTGTAGAAGCGGTGCGGAAATAAGCTTCTCGAATAACAGCTGCACTTCTTTTCGGATACTCTACTTTGACGATTTGAATCGGAACAGGTTTCTTATGAATAACAGCAATTTGTTTATTTAGGTAATAAATATTCGTATCATTGATTTCATCTTCAAGAGTTTTCCCACGATTACTAAAAGAAAGCTCTTTATCTTGTCTTTTAAGCTTATTTTCACTTTTCATTTCACCAGATCTCTTGTATACTTTGCCATTCGGATAGCGTATAGTCATGAAATCACCCTTATCAAAATGATAACCATTTTTTAGAATAATATTAACATAAAAGAATATCGAAATTCTTCTTCTTTTATCAACCTATGTCTAGTTTTGACACCACGAAAGGAATTTCCTTCTTTGCACTGAATGATATAGCAAAGGAGGTTGGTTAAGTTGAATAGATTACAGATGCTACTATCACAAATTGATTGTATCGATCAGATGCTGACCGCAAAAATTGAAAACGAACGTAATACTTTAAATGAAGCTTTACTATCAAGAATAGTAAACACTCACCAGAAAGTAAGCTTAGCAGAAAAGCAATTTCATGTAAAGAATACGTGTTCCCCTTATAGTAGTGATTTACGATAGTTTTTGGTAAACTAGAAACATCATAAAATAAAACTTTCTATCAGGTAATGATGGATTGTTCCTTTGCGGACAGTTTAGTCTCTCCTTGATCTTTAAAGAGGAAATAGGGCTTAATTGTCCGTAAAGAATTCATAAAATATGTTAATAGTTTGGGGTAACCAAAAAATGAGTTTAATAAATCAAACAAAACAATTAATCGAAGAGTGTGATGCTTCAGTCAATCGCTTCTTTAAAATGCGAGAGATAGATGCAGAACCTTTATTTTTTGATGAAGTAAAACCTTATGCTGATCAAATTCAAGCATTATTAAAAGAATGGCAAGATGAAGCAAATACTTGGATTCGAAAAAACCAGCCAAAATATATTCATGAAATTCAAATATCAAATGCAGTGGATGCGATGAATCAATTTGTAGTGCAATCTTTTTACAAAGAAACGAGCAAAAAAAGACTTTTGCAATCGATCCAATCTGTTCACTATACATTATCAAATTTATTACGCACCTTAGAGGAAGGAGATAAAGATGCAGCTAAATAGAAGTAAGTCAGTGGATGAGCTAATTCAAAGCTGGAAGAAAGATGAAGATATAAAAAATAATATTCTACATATGGAAACGATTGAAGCGAAGCCCGCTAAATATGCTTCATTTCCAGATCATCTTCATCCTTCTATTAAAAAAGCTTTAACAGAAAGAGGAATTGCTCAACTTTATACACATCAACGCCAGGCATTCGATTATGCAACTAGTGGGCAATCCTTTACTGCTGTTACACCAACTGCATCAGGGAAGTCACTTTGTTACCATTTACCTGTATTGCAAAAAATTTTAGAAGATTCTTCTAGTAGAGCAATCTATTTATTTCCTACTAAAGCACTTGCCCAAGATCAAAAGACAGATTTAAATAATTTAATAGAAGGTATGGGTGAGGAAATCTTCAGTTATACATATGATGGGGATACATCACCAGCGATTCGACAAAAAATACGAAAAGCAGGACATATTGTTATGACGAATCCTGATATGTTACATTCAGGAATTTTGCCACACCATACGAAATGGGTTTCGCTTTTTGAGAACTTAAAATATATTGTCATTGATGAATTGCATACATATAAAGGTGTCTTTGGTAGTCATGTTGCTCATGTAATTAGAAGACTAAAAAGAATTTGTGAGTTTTATGGAAGTAATCCTATTTTTATATGCACTTCTGCTACTATAAAAAATCCAAAAGAATTAGCAGAGAAGCTAACCAATACAGAACACCAACTGATTGCGGAGTCTGGTGCACCTGTTGGGAAAAAAACTTTCCTATTTTATAACCCACCAATTGTACATCCAACTTTTGGTGTGAGAAGAAGTAGTGTTCTAGAAGTTCGTGATTTAGCAACAAGGTTGTTTAAAGCAGGTATTCAAACAATTGTTTTTGCAAAGTCTCGTGTTCGTGTAGAAATGCTTGTAACATATTTAAAAGAATTAACAAAAAAGAAAATACAAGATGAAACTATACGTGGTTATCGTGGAGGTTATTTACCTACTGAACGCCGAGCCATTGAAAAAGGACTAAGAGATGGTACTATTCAAATAGTTGTAAGTACAAATGCCCTTGAACTTGGAGTGGATATCGGGCAATTACAAGCATGTATAATGACAGGGTATCCAGGTAATGTTGCAAGTGCATGGCAACAAGCGGGAAGAGCGGGGAGAAGACAAGATTCTGCATTAATTATTTATGTTGCCGGTGCAACAGCGCTCGATCAATATGTAGTAAATCACCCTATGTATTTATTAGGCAGCTCTCCAGAAGAAGCGTTAATTAACCCTGAAAATATTTTGATCCTAATGGAGCATTTAAAGTGTGCTTCTTTTGAATTGCCGTTTTCAATGACCGACACATATGGTGAATTTGAAGTACAAGAACTATTAGCCTTTTTAGAAGAAGAAGGGGTTTTAATTAAAACTAGTACGAACTGGCATTGGATGAGTGACCGATTCCCAGCACATGAAATCAGCTTACGTTCAGCTGCTCAAGAAAATGTAGTCATTATCGACTGGTCAACACCAGGAGCTACAAAAGTAATTGGTGAAATGGACACTTATAGCGCTATGACTCTTTTACACGATGAAGCGATATACCTTCATCAAGGAATTCAATATCAGGTAGAGAAATTAGACTGGGAAGAAAAGAAAGCATTTGTACGTGAGGTCAATGTAGATTATTTCACAGATGCCAATTTAGCAGTTGAGTTAAAAGTGTTAAGTGAAGACAAGCAAAAAAACTATCAATCTGCTACAATAGGTTACGGTGATGTAAGTTTATTAGCTATACCAACGATTTTCAAGAAAATCCGTTTTAATACTCACGAGAATATTGGTTCAGGAAAAATTCATATTCCACCACTTGAAATGCATACAAATTCTACATGGCTTTCTTTTGAAATGCCTGAAAATTGGTCGGAAGAAATGCTAACTGATGCTTTAACAGGTGCGGCCTATGCAATTGGGTCATTCATTCCATTATATATTCAATGTGATCGGAAAGATTTGTCCGTCGTACCACAAGTAAAATCGATCCATAATGAAAAACCAACTTTATTCATTTATGATAGCTATCCTGGAGGAATCGGTCTTAGTGAAAAAGTCTATGATATTTTAGACACCATCTTAGATGAATCCATTAAACATGTTGAGGCTTGTCCATGCGAAAATGGTTGTCCATCATGTATTGGCGCGCAAGACAGTTTGTTAAATGGGAAAGAAAAAGTATTAAAAATATTATCTTTATTGATCAATGAGATGAAGTGATTGGATATGTCGTATGAAAATAAAATAATGCAATTGAAGAAGATGCTTGGTGGTAAAAAGGAGAAAGTCGAACAAAAACCGTTTTTCCAAAAACCACCAAAACCCGATCATTTAACAAGTTGGAAAAATTGTGGGTTAACAGCAATTGAAAATGATTTTGGCGTTGTGTTAAAAAGAGAAATTGAGTATCCACTCGAGTATCAACATGGTTCCTATATGTTAGGAGCCTTTTATGACGCAATCGAGAAATGGGAGAATTCTAGTTTGGATCATCCATTTTCTCTAACATTTGATGAGGACATTTTGTTTTTTGATACAGAAACAACAGGTTTAAAGGGTGTTGGAACTCAAATTTTTCTTGTAGGTTTACTCGAAGGAAATGACAACGGCTTTCTTTTGACCCAATATGTATTAGCGGATCCTTCAAACGAGGCAGCTCTTTTATTTGAATCGAAGTTTTGGCAAAAACCGAAAACGATTGTTACGTATAATGGGAAAAGCTTTGATTGGCCACAGCTCGAATCTAGATGGACATTACATCAACGATTTCTACCGAAGCTAAGAGAACATAGACAAGTTGATTTATTTCATAGTTCAAAGCGTATTTGGAAGAAAAATCTCGAAAAAATGAAGCTAACAACTGTAGAAGAGGAAAAATTAGGATTCAAACGTAAGGGAGATATTCCTGGGTTTTTGGCTCCAATAATCTACGCAGATGCATTAAAAAGTGGAAATGCAGATACATTAATGAAGGTTTTATATCATAATGAGTGGGATTTATTATCTTTAATTACCCTTTATATTCATTCAACGAATTTGTTGTTTGATACAACTATGGGGGAAGCTGCTACAACTTTAACTAATGTAGGAAAATGGTATGGAGATTTAAAATTTGGCGATGAAAGTGAACGATTTTTACGAAAAGTGACAGATGATTACGGTGATAAGGAATCTTGTCTAGCTTATTTTTATTTAGCGATAGATCAGAAAAGAAAAGGCCAATTTGAAGAAGCAGCAACTTATTTTGAAAAAGCAATTATAAATCTAGAGGATAGAAAATTATTAAAAGCATATGAGCAATTAGCAATTCTATACGAGCATCAATTCAAATCATTTGATATAGCATTAAACTATTCATTAAAAGGAATAAGTTTAATTTCAAATTCAATCATTTACAATACAAATCAAAAAATGAACTTATTGGAACGTTGGGAAAAGAGAGTTCAACGAATAGAAAATAAAAGAAATATTTCCTAAAGAAATAAATTTCATTTCCCAGGTAAGCGCAGAATTTGACAAGAATATTCTACTTTAATGCGAAATTTTGACATGATTCCCGCTGAAACTGATAGAGGAATCTATTAAGAGATTGTGAAATTTTTGGTTGCCGTGTGTTTTCCTTCACTTTTCAACATGTTCATATGATATAATAAGTTTACGTATGTATTGTATGGAAGGGCGATGTGAATGGAAATAAAATTAAATTCAAAAATAATATTAGAGAAAGAATTTAAGAAAGTGATGAAAGGTTATAGTGTTGACCAAGTTGATCAGTTCTTAGATCAAATTATGGAGGATTATGACACTTTCGAGAAAATTCTGTCTGAACTTCGCGCTGAAAATACACGTTTAAGAGAAGAATTACAAAATACTACTAGAAGGTCTCAACCAACACCATCAGTTGGAAATACTAACTTTGATATATTAAAGAGACTTTCAAATTTAGAAAAACATGTATTTGGTAGCAAATTATATGAGTAATTAATTTAGTTACTGTCATTGAAATTAAAACAGTTTTCTAGTATAATGAGTTTATCAATGTGAAATTCGAGTAATCGCTGCAACTCTTCGAAGTTGTAGAGGAAAGTCCATGCTCACACGGATCTGAGATGACCGTAGTGTTCGTGCTTACTGAAAAAATAAGGTAAGGCAAGGCTCAGCCTTGACGGCGGAAGGAAAACCTAAGTCCTAGGATATGGTTGACACTTCCTGAAAGTGCCACAGTGACGGAGCTTCATCGGAAACGTTGAAGGTGGAACGAGGTAAACCCCACGAGTGAGAAACCCAAATTATGGTAGGGGCACTCTCCTGAAGGAAATGAACGGATGGAGGGACGCGGTCATTCGCGTAGATAGATGATTACTACCCGGTTCGTACGAGGCTTTGGCCGATTGAGTACTCGGGAACAAAACATGGCTTATTGAATTTTACTTGATTTAATTGATATACTATCTTTAAAATTAATCTAATTATTATTTACTAAGAAGACGATATGTAAATTTAATGCTATACTTGTCTAACGTATAGTTTGAAGGAGCAAAAAATACGCTCAAGTCTTGAAGGCTCTCCATAACAGTGGAGGGCCTTTCTTTTGGATAGGAGTTATTATTATGGAAAGTCATAAAAATTTACCACATATTGAACCGTGTGAGCCCACTTTTAATTACACTAGTGAGGTTGTAAAAGTAATATTAGAAAATGTTTCACAAGGTATTATGATCACAGATCATCAACTAAAAATTGTTGCAGTTAATCCTGCATTTGAATTTGTAACAGGATATAATCTGGAAGAAGTTAAAGGGAAAACTCCAAAAATACTTCAATCCGGTATTCATGATAAAAAATTTTACATAGAGATGTGGGAAAACTTAAAAAAGCATGGAATTTGGCGTGGTGAAATTTGGAATAGACGAAAAACAGGGGATGTCTACCCAGAACATCTAACCATTACTGAAATTAAAGACCAAAATGGAAATATCACAAATTTTTGTGGGATTTTTACTGATTTATCCGAAAGAAAAATGGTTGAAAATGAATTAGAGAGAAGAGCATTGACGGATGCTTTAACAGAAGTATATAATCGCTTTGCTTTTCTTGAAAGAATGAATAACCTATTGGAATCCTCTAAAAAAGTTTCCCATAAAGTATTTCATGCAGTGTTCTTTTTAGATTTAGATCGGTTTAAGCAAGTAAATGATACACTCGGTCATTCTATTGGAGATCAACTACTTGTTGAAGTTGCGAAACGGTTAAAAGGTTTATTAAAAAACAAAGACATTTTAGCAAGATACGGTGGGGACGAATTTGTTATCACTCTCACAAATATCACACATCCAAGAGAAGCAGCCCACTTTGCAGAGACAATCATCCGAATATTAGAAGAGCCTATTAACATCCACGGACATGAAATTTATATTTCAACAAGTATTGGTGTTAGTATTTTCCCCAATGATGGTAAAACTACAGATGAATTAATCCATCGGGCAGATAAAGCAATGTATTATTCCAAAAATACGAGACAAAATGGTTATTCGTTTTATTTTGATGATTTAAGTAATGATTCTAGACGATTACTTAAGTTAGATAGTGAACTAAGAAAAGCTATAGAAAATAAAGATTTTGAATTGTATTATCAGCCAAAAGTATGCTTAAAAACAAATGAAATTAAGGGAATTGAGGCGCTTGTTCGTTGGAACAATGAACAATTTGGTTATGTTTCACCTGCTGAATTTATACCGATAGCTGAGGAAACTGGACTGATCATTCCAATGAGTGAAATAATACTTGAAAAAGCTTGTGAAGATTTAAGAACGTTAAGATTAGCCGGATTCTCCAATATACTAATGTCGATTAACATTTCGAGTATTCATTTTCATCAAAATTCCTTTTTACAATCAATTAAAGAAATTTTGGAAAGAAATAATACGTCAGCACATAATTTTGAAATCGAAGTTACAGAAAGAACCATAATGAATAATGATTCTGAAACAATCAATAAGTTAGTTCGATTAAAACAACTTGGTTTTAAAATTTCAATTGATGATTTTGGAACGGGTTATTCTTCTTTAAGTTACTTAGTTCGTTTCCCATTAGACTATCTAAAGATAGATCGTAGTTTCATTCAACATTTAGGAAGTCTAGATGAAAAACAAGCGATAGTCGATGCCATTATTCAAATGGCACACCGTTTAAATGTGGAAGTTGTTGCAGAAGGTGTAGAAAGTGTACAACAAGTAAAAAAATTACGTGAATATGGTTGTGACTATATCCAAGGATATTATTACTCAAAGCCATTACCAATGGAACTGTTAATCGAGTTTTTACAGTTTTGGGAAGTTGAGTTGAAGGAAGGATAGAATAAAATAATGACTAAATTTCAATTAGTAGCGACTAGCGCAATGGGTTTAGAATCAATTGTAGCAGAAGAAGTCCAAAATTTAGGTTACGAAACAAGAGTAGACAATGGAAAAGTATATTTTGAAGGCGACGAAACAGCTATTGCAAGATGTAATCTTTGGCTACGTGTTGCAGATCGTGTGAAAATTGTTGTCGCACAATTTCCAGCAACGACTTTCGATCAATTATTTGAAAGTACGAAAAAAATTGAGTGGGAGCGCTATTTACCGGTAGACGCATCTTTTCCTGTATCAGGTAAATCAGTTAAGTCTAAATTATTTAGTGTTCCTGATTGCCAAGCAATTGTTAAGAAGGCAATCGTAGAGAGAATGAAATTTCACTATAAACGATTAGGGTTTTTAGATGAATCTGGAGCAACTTTTAAAATTGAGGTCTCAATTTTGAAAGATTTGGCAACAATTACAATTGATACCTCAGGTGCGGGACTACATAAACGTGGATATCGTACTTCACAAGGTGAAGCACCATTAAAAGAAACTCTTGCTGCAGCACTTGTAAAAATATCTAAGTGGAGTCCTAATAGACCGTTTGTAGACTTATTCTGCGGTTCTGGAACTATCCCATTAGAAGCGGCGATGATCGGTCAAAATATTGCACCAGGATATAATCGTGAATTTATTTCTGAAGAATGGAATTGGTTCAAATCAAAAATTTGGGATGAAGCTCGCGATGAGGCAGATTCATTGGCTAATTATGATCAAGAACTTATGATCTATGGTTCAGATATAGATCATCGAATGATTTCAATTGCCGAATCAAATGCCATTGAGGCAGGTTTTGGTGATCTCATTCAATTTAAACAAATGCAAGCAACAGACTTTACGACGAAGCTAACAGATGGCGTAATCATTTCTAACCCTCCTTATGGAGAACGTATTGGTGAGAAAGTAACGATCGAACAAGTCATTAAAAACTTAGGATTAGTTATGAAAAACTATCCTACTTGGTCTGTCTATATGTTATCTTCAATGGAAAATTTTGAAGAACTATATGGCAAGAAGGCTACAAAAAAACGCAAGTTATTTAACGGATTTATTCGTACAGATCTTTATCAGTTTTGGGGTCAAAAATCAAAACGAGAAGAAATATAATCTACTATCATGTGAGAATTAACATGGAAGGAGAAACCATCTCCTTCCTTTTCAATGTCTAAGATGGACATTTACGAAGGAGAAAACTTAAATGAGAAAATCTTTACCATTTGAATTATCAAAAGAAAAATCCTTTTTCGAATCATTAAGTGATTGGATCGGAGATGTTCTTTATGACGAATTACCTGAAAAAGGGTTGGAATGTCGTGATGAACAAATTTTTATGGCTTATCAAATTGAAAAAGCTTTAAAAGAAAAAAGTGTATTGTTTGCTGAAGCAGGTGTAGGAACAGGAAAAACAATAGCTTATTTACTACCCGCAATTTCTTATGCTCGCTATACTGGGAGACCGGCTTTAATTGCATGTGCTGATGAAACATTGATTGATCAGCTTGTTAAAGAAGGTGGAGACATTGAAAAACTTGAGAATCTCTTACAATTAAATATTGATGTTCGATTAGCTAAATCAAGAGATCAATATTTATGCTTAAAACGTTTTGAAGAAGCGGAAAAAGTGGAAGTCGATGATTGGATTGACGATATTGCAATGTCAATTCCAGAAAGTGTCTATGCAAAGGGTTCTATGCTTTCTACACAACCATACGGTGCACGAAGTGATTATCCATCAATAAGTGACGAGTCATGGCAAAAAGTAAACTACAATTCTCTAATGCAATGTGGTGTTTGCGAAATGCGTAACAGATGTGGCCAAACATTACACAGAGCGCATTATCGTAGTTCTAGTGACTTAATTATTTGTTCACAAGATTTTCTTATGGAGCATTTAGCAACGAAGGAATCACGTGAAAGGGAAGGTCACTTACCATTACTACCAGAGGTATCGATGATCGTTTTAGATGAAGGTCACTTGTTAGAATATGCTGCACAAAAGGCAATGACGTACAAAGTACAGAACTATACAATTGTGAACTTGTTAGATCGTCTAATGGTGGATGGTGTGCGTGAAAGTACACTATATGCAATGGAAAAATTACAAGAAGATCATGAGTTCTTCTTCGACCAGCTTCGTGAGGATATCATTCCATCTGAAGAGAATCGTAAAAGAATCAATAAATCCGATAGATTATTATCCTATGGAAAGCAATTAATTGCTGATGTTGATAAATTACTAGAGGAATTTGTATTCGAATCAGAACTTTATATGATTCCAGAGTATGAGTTAAATATGGCAGAAGAATTTTTAGAGCAATATGAAGCAGCCATAAAGATATTTACTGCGAAATCAGATGCGATTGATTGGTTAGAGGAGACGGACGGAGAAGAAACTTTAGTCATCATGCCTCGATTAATTACGGAAGTACTTGAGGAAAAACTATTTTCTAAAAAGTTACCAATCATCTTCTCTTCTGCAACATTATCGGTTAAGAAAGATTTCTCGTTTATTGCATCTAGTTTAGGAATTAAAGATTATATGTCATTTAGTGTCCCTTCTCCATTTGATTATGAAGAAGTGATGAAAATCTTTTTACATGAAAAGAATGAGAAAGATACTAAAGTGAAAGATTTACTGAAAAGTAAGCAGAAGACTTTAATTTTATTTAAATCAAAGCATTCAATGTTGAAATTCAAAAATAGTTTGTCATTAATGGACCGATTATCTATAGCTTTCGAAGGAGATCAAGAGTTATCCTCGACAATAAGAGAATTCCAAAGCGGTTCAATTAATACATTATGTTCCTATCATTTATGGGAAGGTTTAGATTTGCCTGAAGAAAGTCTAACAAGAGTCATTATTTATGATTTACCATTCCCACCTCAAGACCCATTGTTTGATGCGAAACGTGCCTTTTCAAACAATCCTTTTGAGGAAGTAGACTTACCATTTATGTTATTACGTCTTCAGCAAGGAATTGGTCGTTTAATAAGAACATCAAATGATTATGGTGAAATTCATATATTATTAAATGAAAAAGAACAATCAGTTAAGAATCGATTTTTAGATATATTACCAGTTTAATAAAAAATACCAGTACCCAACAATTTAGTGCATACGAATTGTATTGGGTAACTGGTTTTTTTAGTGTAAAAAGGTATATTTTTCTAAAAAGTATTTTTTCATTATTGAAAAAAATACAGAATATATTAATAATAGATAATAACTACATATTTTAATAGTAAGTATCAGTACATATATAGCCGCGGATAAAAATTATTGAATACAAAATGTTTAATCTAGTTTACAAAGCTCGAAGATTTTTACTATAAATTTTAGGCAAAGGAGGTTTGTGAAGTGCACAATGTTTTAATGTCCAAAATTATTCCACCAGATATATCTAATCATTTTATGCGACGAGCTAATTTGGCAAAAAAACTATCGAAAATATCACAAGCCAAATTAACTATACTTCAGAGTGGAGCGGGATATGGTAAAACTTCAGCATTAACACAACTTACTTCAGACCAAAATTTACTTTTCTCATGGTATCAAGTGTCCGAAGAAGATGATGATATATTACCTTTCATGAGGCACTTATTTTATAGCATAAAACGTGTTTATAGTCAGTTTGGGGCGAATTTAAATAATTGGGATAATCTATCAATGTTTCCTAAATTAGAGGAATTAAATAGATTATATAAGATGTTTGTAAACGAATTATATAAAATTGATAAACCATTATTTATCATTATTGATGATTATCATTTAGTGAACCATGTATTCCAAATCAATTATGTATTAAACAAAATTATAGAAAATTTACCTACTCATATACACTTTATTGTTGCAACTAGACAAAAAATAAATTGGAATTGTCTATTCCAATTAAAAATAAACGGACAACTAATCGAATGTACTGAAGAAGACTTTGTTTTTTCAGAAGAAGAGATTCAAGTTCTGTTTGAAGATTACTTTGAGTGTTTCTTAACGAATGAGCAAGTTAAAAAAATCTTAACGGTTACTGAAGGTTGGGCTATTGCTATTATATTACTTGCTTTACAGATTAAAGATTCTACATTAACAATTGATGAAATTACGAATCAATCATTAGATGATTTCTTTTCTTATTTATCAGAAGAAGTGTTTGAAAATTTGAGTGAAAAACAGCAGGAAGCCTTGTTAAAGTTTAGTATATTCCCTACATTTTCAAAAGAACTAATCGAACATTTTTATAGTAAAGAAATGGCTGAACTATTAATGGACCTCGTGAAAATACAAGGGTTTATCCAACCATTAATTGGACAAAAGGAATTTCGTTTCCATGCTTTATTTCAACAATTTTTAGAAATGAAATTGAAGGAAATAGATGAAGTTGAATACACAAACCTTCATATTAAGGCTGCTCATTATTTTATTGAAGAAAATAAACCGATGTTTTCACTTCACCATGCCAATAAAGCAAAAAATGAAGTACTCATGGCAGAAGTGCTCGTAAAGTTTGCTTCAAAATTTATCGAAGCTGGTCAGTTTGACTATTATTTAGAGCGGTTAAAAGAATTAACAAACGAAACAAAGGAACATTATTATGCTTTATATTTATATGAAGCAGAATGTTTACGTTATAAAGCGCAATACGAAAAAGCGAAAAAAACTTATGATCAATGTTTACATTTCGCCGAAAAAAAAGGTGATTTGTATTATGTATTAAAAGCTTATGCGGGGATTGCTCATATCTATCTAGATACGATTCAACCTGCATTTGCTGAAGATTATTTGAAAAAGGCTTTAAAAATTGCCCAAAATGTCAACATGAACAAAGATGAGCTTTATCTTTTACAAAGGCAGTATGCAGAAAATCTTGTAAACTTAGGAAAAGCTTACGAGTCTGAACAATGGGTTAAGAAAATGAACTTACCTGAAGAGGTATTATATCAAGGAAATTTAGATGTAAGAACTATGTTAAGACAAGGTAAGTTAAGCGAAGCAAGAGTATTGATAAAACTTAGAGAAGCAAAGGGTGTATTACCTTTAGATGCACATAGGGAATCTGATGTACTCAATTCACTGATTCTTTCTATGCTAGGGGAAATAGATGAATCATTTGTTCGGGCAAATACATGCGTGAAAAATAGTGAACGTGATTTTTCTCAATATGCAGAAGCAGTTGCGTATTTACGTAGAGGCCACGCATTACTTCTTCTCAATCCATTTGATGCGAAAGCTGCTGAGAAGAGTTATTTGAAGACTATCGAAATTATGGATGAAATTCACGTTACAAGAGCTAAAGCTGAATCTTATATGGGATTAGCATTAGTTTACAGCAGGATGGGTAATATTGAAAAAGCAAGATCCTACGCTGAGCTTGGATTATATGAAACAGAAAGAGTACAAGACACTTGGGTATCTGCGCTATTACTAACTACTTTTACAAAAATTTGTTTGGAAAACCAACAGTTAGCTGAAGCCTTACAATTTGCAAAGCGTGCTAAAGAGTCATTTATTCTTTGTAAAGATCAATACGGACAAATGGTTGCTTACTTTTGGTTATCTTATATTTATTTCTTACAAGATAAGAAACAATTATTTACAGAGGCCAATCGGCAATTTATTGAGTTATGTTTGAATAATCAATATGATTTCTTTTTACAAAAGGTCACATTACTTGGACCTAGAAATCTATTAATATTCCAACAATTGTACAACTATCAATTAGCTATATCTGACTTTAATGAAATGAAGAAAGTTGCACATCTAATTAAGTTTAAAGAGTCAGAGACCGTTCCGAAATATTATATTTCAGTAAACCTATTAGGTCCTTTTAGTATTAGTAGGGATTTTCAAGAAATTGACGATAAAGAATGGAAGCGAGAAAAAGCAAAGGAATTATTTTTATACTTGTTGTTAAACAAAGATCGCTATGTTTCTAAAGACGAATTATTACATGTACTTTGGCCAAATGGTAACGATGTAGCAATGGCACGGGATTTTAAAGTAATCTATAATGCTTGTTTAAAAGTATTAGAGCCTGAAAGAAATGCGCGGGAAGATAGTGCCTATATTTTACGAAAAAATTCTATGTATCAACTACATCAAAGTGTTGGTAGTTCAACAGATATTGATTATTTCAAAAGATTTGCGAACTTCGGATTAGAGGAAAAAGATCCTTATATTGCGATTGAATGGCTATTAATGGCAGTATCGTTGTATAAAGGGAATCTTTTAGAAGAGTATCCACATCTAGAATGGATTCAACCAAAAAGAGATGAAATATTCAACTTATATATCTTAGTGATAGAACGACTTGCTCAAAGTTATATGAGATTGAAAAAATATCAAGATGTTGTATTTTGGGCTGAAAAATTAACTCAATTAGATAATACGTGGGAAGAAGGTTACCGTCTTCTCATGCTAAGTTATTATCATTTAAATAATCGTCCGCAAGCTGTGAAATGGTACGATAAATGTGTTGATGTTTTAAATAGTGAATTAGGCATTCAACCAATGGAATCAACCTACGAAATTTATGAAATGATTAAACGTTAACGATTGAACAGGAGAGTGATTACTCCTTTTTAATCATTAACGTCTTTTTTTTCTACATTATGTATGATTTATTCACAAATTTGTAACTTATTTGTAACTAGGGTAGGTTATTTTATATTCAAAGCAAATGAAAGCGCTTTAAAACACAAAGGGGGTTATCTCATGAAAAAGTTATGGTATCTGTTTATGATGGCATTTCTAATTGTCATCCTTGCAGCTTGTGGTGGTGAACAGTCATCTACTAATACACCAAACACTTCTACTGATCCGGGGAAAGAAACATCAGAAGAAACTGAAGAGACAGAAAAAGAAACAACTGAATCTGGCGGCACTATTAAAATCGGTGTTCTAGCTTCATTAACTGGTGCTCTTGAGTCTTATGGAAAACAAACACAAAAAGGATTTGAATTAGGTCTTGAGTATGCAACTGGGGGAACAATGGAAGTTGCAGGTAAAAAGATCGAGGTAATTTATGAAGATACTGAAACAAAACCAGAAGTAGCAGTGCAAAAAGCTACGAAACTATTAGAAGATGATCAAGTTGATTTCTTAGTTGGATCATCAAGTTCTGGTGACACTTTAGCTGTTCTTCCATTAGCTGAAGAGTATGAAACAATTATGGTTGTAGAGCCTGCAGTAGCTGATAGTATTACAGGTTCTGAGTTTAATGAATTTATCTTTAGAACAGCTCGTAACTCTTCACAAGATGCATATGCTGCGGCTGCTGCAATCGCTGGTGAAGGTGTAAAAATTGCAACATTTGCTCCTGACTATTCATTTGGTTGGGATGGAGTAGCAGCTTTCAAAACTGCTGCATTAGAATTAGGTGCTGAAATTGTTGCTGAAGAATATGCTCCTGCAGATGCAACTGACTTCACTTCTAACTTACAAAAAATTATTGATGCAAAACCAGATTATCTATTTGTTGTTTGGGCTGGTGCAAACTCGCCTTGGGGACAAATTTCTGACATGAAGCTTCAAGAAAATGGTATTAAAATTTCAACAGGTGCACCTGATATTCCAGCTTTAATGACTATGGGTCAATTAGTTGGTATGGAAGGATTCTCTGTATACTATCATACTCTTCCAAACAACCCAATTAATGATTGGTTAGTAGAAGAGCATAAAAAACGTCACAATGGTGAAGTTCCTGACTTATTTACACCAGGTGGATTTGCAGCTGCAATGGCTATTGTAACTGCATTAGAAAAATCAGGTGGAGATGCTGATGGAAATAATTTAATTCCTATTATGGAAGGTATGTCATTTGAAACGCCAAAAGGAACTATGACATTCCGTGAAGAAGACCACCAAGCATTACAACCACTTTACTCAGTTCGATTAGAAGAAGTGGAAGGATTCGATTACCCAGTACCGGTTCTAATTCGTGAGCTTTCACCTGAAGAAACTGAACCACCAATTATGAACAACTAAGGGTTAATAATTGGAAACAGGCCAAATCATTATTTGGTCTGTTTCTCTTAAAATCTATTAGTGGATTCATTTAAAGAATATCAATTCATGGAGTATGAACCATATGGAGCTGCAAATGCTAGCTCTTTTAACGCTTCAATAGGTGATTGAGCGTCTTTTGCAAGCATTTCGTATTAATAGGTTTTAAGAGAAGCAGATAGGAGGAGAAAAATGGAACCAATTATTCGTACAGAAAATTTAAGTATTAGTTTTGGTGGCCATAAAGCCGTCGACGGGATAAATTTTGAAATGCCAGAAAAACATTTTAAATCGATTATCGGTCCTAATGGTGCTGGTAAGACTACTTTTTTCAATTTAATAAGTGGGGAATTAAAAAATACGGAAGGTGACGTATTTTTTAAAGGAAAATCGATTAATAACCTTTCATCTGTTGAACGAACAAGAATTGGGTTAGGGAGATCATTTCAAATTACAAATGTATTTCCTAATTTAACAGTATTAGAGAATGTTCGTCTTGCAGTACAGTCTAAAGAAAAAATTCGATTTAATCCTTTTAAACACTATTTACAATATAAAAATATTACTGAAGAAGCGTTTTCTATATTAGAACAAGTACTGTTATCCAATAAAGCCCATCACATTGCAAGTCAATTAGCTCATGGAGAAAAAAGGAAATTAGAAATTGCGATGTTACTAGCACTTGATACAGAAGTGTTATTACTAGATGAACCAACAGCAGGAATGTCTTTAGAAGAAGTTCCAGCAATTCTTGATGTTATTAAATCGATCAAGAATAGAGGAGATAAGACGATTCTATTAATTGAACACAAGATGGATATGATTTTAGATTTATCAGATTCAATTATGGTACTTTTCAACGGAAAACTTCTAGCTGATGGAACACCAACTGAAATTATGAATAATTCAACAGTTCAAAATGCTTATTTAGGGGGTCACTACGATGGAGAGCTTATTGAAACTTGATAATGTCAATACACATATAGGCCAGTACCACATACTTCAAGGTGTTCATTTTGAAGCTAAAGTAGGGGAAGTATCTGTTCTACTAGGTAGAAATGGTGCAGGAAAAACAACAACATTAAAAACAATTATTGGGTTAACACCTGCAACAGGTGGTTCCGTTACATTCATAAATCAGGACATTACGAAAAAGCCAACTTATGATATTGCCAATCTTGGAATCGGATATGTACCTGAAGACCAAGGAATCTTTGCTCAATTAACCGTTGAAGAAAATATTAAAGTTGCTATGAGAAAAGAAACAGATGAGAGTAAAGAAAAATTAGATTACGTTTTAGAACTTTTTCCAGACTTAAAAAAGTTTTGGAAAAAAGCCGGTGGAAATTTATCTGGTGGACAAAAACAAATGCTTGCAATGGCAAGAGCTTTTGTTAATGATAGTAAGCTTCTATTAATCGATGAACCTTCTAAGGGTCTTGCACCAATCGTTATTGAAAAAGTAATGGAAGCCATTATGGAGATGAAAAAACGTACAACAATTGTACTGGTAGAACAAAATTTCTATATGGCTAGTAAAATTGGTGATTCCTTTACTTTAATTGATGATGGAAGAACTGTTCATCATGGCGATATGAAGGAACTAATTGAAGACGATGAAATGAAGCATAAATACTTAGGGATTGGCTAAGGGGGGAATTACATGGATTTATTTATTAGTTTAGTTATAAATGGTCTTGCAACAGGTATGTTAATTTTCCTACTTGCTGCTGGTTTAACACTTATATTTGGTCTTATGGATGTTCTAAATTTTGCCCATGGTGGATTATTCGTGTGGGGGGCATACGCGGGAATATTTAGTTATGCTTTCACAGGTAGCTTTATCGTAGGTATTATAGCGGCAATACTAACAGGACTTATCTTAGGTTTTGTAATGGAGAAGCTCATTATTACACCAGTTTATGGAAACCACGTGCAGCAAATTCTTATTACTTTAGGATTTATGCTCGTCCTTCAAGAGATGATCAAAGTATTCTTTGGTCCGAATGTTGTTGCGGTAAAGGTACCTGAACTTTTAGCAGGAAGTTGGCAAGTGGGAGATATTATTATCATTAAATATCGTATCTTCATTATTATCTTTGGATTCATTGTATTTGGTTTATTCCACTACATTTTAACACGTACGAAAATTGGTTTAATTGTTCGTGCTGGTGTTATGAATAAAGATATGGTGCAGGCACTTGGTATTAATATTAAAAGAATTTTCTTATTTGTCTTTATGACAGGGGCTGCTTTAGCGGCGGTTGCTGGGGTTTTAATGGCACCTTATTCAGGCTCGATTTATGCGGAACTTGGTATGGAATATGCGATTCTAGCATTTATCGTAGTAGTAATCGGGGGAATGGGTAGTTTCCAAGGGTCACTATTTGCAGCTATTTTAGTAGGTTTAGCAGGAAGTTTTATGGCTTACTATGTTCCATATTTATCACTAGCAGTAAATATGATTATCATGGCTATTGTTTTAATATTCCGTCCTCAAGGATTGTTTACGGCGGCGAAGGGGTGAGAAGATGAACAAACCAATTTTACTTTCTAGATCAAATATTATTTTATTTATTATATTCCTATCCCTGATTGCATTTCCATTTGTATTGGACTCTCGTACATTAACCATTTTAGTTACTCAAATATTAATTTTCGGTATTTTAGCTATGAGTTATGATATTTTGCTAGGTTATACAGGCATAGTATCTTTTGGCCATGCAATGTTCTTCGGGATTGGTGCATATTGTACTGCCATAATGTTAAAAGATTTTGATTCAACGATTGGAATATTCATCGCATCAATTATCGTTGGAATGTTAATAGCTGCAGTTCTAAGCTTTATTGTAGGATTGCTAACTTTACGTTTAAAAAGTCACTTCTTTGCAATGTTAACAATGGCAATTTCGGGATTATTATTAGTCGTTGCTGAAAAGTGGCGTGATGTAACAAAAGGTAATGATGGTTTCACATTTAAAGCACCAGATGTATTTAAAGATCGTGTCGTATTTTACCTTGTAGTATTGGCTCTATTAGTTTTAGTCTTTATTGCCTTAAAACGATTTGTTAGTTCACCTTTAGGACGTGTACTCATTGCCGTTCGTGAAAATGAACAAAGAACAAAATCATTAGGATTTAAAACACTCTATTATAAAGTGATTGCTTCTATCGTAGCAGGTGTAATCGCAAGTTTAGCAGGTTCGCTTTATGCTGTTTCACTACGATTTGTTAATACAAGTGTTTTAACAATGGAAATCACCTTGGATGCATTATTAATGACGATTATAGGTGGAGTTGGTACATTAATTGGTCCACTAGTAGGATCGGTTGTAATTGAATCAGCTCAACACTATTTATCGGGATTAGCTAGAGATTTTCCTATCTTTGAAAGATGGATTATTTTCTTCGGTATCATCTATATTTTAGCGGTTATCTTCTTCCCTAAAGGAATTGTTGGTACTCTTCAAACGAAGTATTTTCAATGGAAAACAAAGAAAAGCAAATTAAATGTCGTTCCACTTTCAAAAAATAAGGAGAATTCGAAATGAATGTAGGGATTATCGGAATCGGGTTATATTTACCAACAGAAAGAATGACAGGGGAAGAAATCGCAAACATAGCAGATATACCTGTTCATATTGTGAAGTCTAAGATGGGTATAAACGAAAAAGTAATTGCTGGTAAAGATGATCATACCGTTCAAATGGGAATACGTGCAGCAAAAGAAACGATTCAAAATGCCAATATTGATCCAAAAGAGATTGATGTAATCATATATATTGGCGAAGAACATAAAGAATATCCATTGTGGACTGCGGCTATTAAAATCCAGGAAGAAGTAGGTGCCATGAATGCATGGGCATTTGATGCTCAGCTACGTTGTGGAACGACTATCATGGCAATGAAGTTAGCGAAAAGCTTAATGTTATCAGATGAAAATATTAAGACTGTTCTTCTAGCTGGCGGTTACCGTAATCATGATTTCATTGATTATAAGAATGAAAGAACGAGATTTATGTTTAATTTAGGTGCTGGTGGTGGTGCACTTATTCTTCGAAAAGATGTGAAAGAAAACATTGTATATGAAAGTGAAATTATTACAGATGGGTCTTTTTCTGAAGATGTATTAGTACCAGTTGGCGGAACGAAAGAACCTTTAACAAATGAGCATTTAGAAAAAGGGTTGTATCGCTTAGATGTTTTAGATCCTGAAGGGATGAAGAGTAGACTTGAACAAAAGTCGTTAGATAATTTTATCAAGGTTATTCGAAATTCGATTATTAAAAGTGGTTTTAATGAGAGTGATTTATCTTATATCGGAATGCTCCACGTGAAAAAATCTGCTCATGACTATGTGTTAAAAGCATTTAACTTAGATGAAGATCATTCAATCTATTTATCTGATTATGGACATATTGGTCAAATCGATCAAATTTTATCTCTTAAACTAGCACTAGAAAAAGGGAAAATTAAAGATGGCGATGTAATTACTTTAGTAAGTGCTGGTATTGGTTATGCATGGGGTGCAATTACAATACGATGGGGAAAAGAATAGGAGTGGGATGAAATGAAAGTGATCGAACAATTAAAAGAAGTGACTTTACCAAATGGTGAAACATTAACTTATCGCATGAGACCAGGTGGTGAAAAACTTGTTCTATTTATTCACGGGAATATGACTTCATCGAAACATTGGGACGTTTTAATGGAGGCATTTAGTGAAGAGTTCACAATCATTGCTCCAGATCAAAGAGGTTTTGGTGGCTCCACTTATAACAATAGAGCAAGTCATGTAAAAGATTTTAGCAATGATATTAAACTATTTGCAGATGCATTAAACTTGAAAAAATTCAGTTTAGTTGGTTGGTCTTTTGGTGGAACAGTCTGTATGCAATTTTGTGCTGATCATCCAGAATATTGCGAAAAGTTAGTGTTGCTAGCTTCAGGCTCCACACGTGGCTATCCACATTATAAGACAAATAGTGATGGTTCACCGGATTTGTCGAATCGATTTACTACAATTGAAGAAATTGAAAGTGATGCGATGAGAACTATTCCAATGCAGTCACTTTATGATGGGAAAAACAAAGACGGCTTAAAAATGGTGTGGAATGCTGCGATTTATACTCATAACCAACCAGATGAAGAAAAATACAACGAGTATGTTGAAGATATGATGACTCAAAGAAATTTAGCAGACATTTACCATGTTCTGAACACGTTTAATATTAGCCATGTTGACAATGTAGCTGCAAAGGGAACTGGCGAAGTAGATAAGATTAATATTCCAGTTTTAAATTTATATGGTGATCGAGATTTAGTTGTCCCATTCTTCATGACACAAGAAATTATTGATGATTTTGGTGATAAAGCAAAAAACGTACAACTTAAAGACTGTGGTCATTCACCATTAATTGATAATTTACACCAGTTAAAAACAGAAATTGAAAATTTTTTACAATAGGGGCGGTGATCTTTTGAGATTAAAAGATAAAGTAGCAATTATTACAGGTGGTGCCAATGGTATTGGTAAAGCTGCTGTTGAAGTATTTGTAAATGAAGGCGCAAAAGTTATCATTGCCGATTTTGCAGAGGAGCAGGGGAAACAATTAGAAAGTGAACTTCTTGAAAAAAATCATGATGTTCTTTTTGTTCAATTAAATGTTGCAAGCAAAGAAAGTGTTCAATCTATGGTTGATACTGTTCTATCAAGATATGGCAAGATTGATATATTAATCAATAACGCGGGTATTACAAAAGATGCCATGCTTGTTAAAATGACTGAAGAAGACTTTGACCGTGTATTGGACGTTAACTTAAAGGGTGTCTTCAATTGTACACAAACAGTTGTTCCACATATGGTCGCACAAGGTTATGGGAAAGTCATAAATACTTCATCTGTAAGTGGTGTATATGGAAATGTCGGTCAAACAAATTATGCTGCAACGAAAGCAGCTGTTGTTGGGATGACAAAAACATGGGCGAAGGAATTAGGTAGAAAAGGTATTAATGTAAATGCAGTCGCTCCTGGATTTACAAGAACATCAATGACAGAAAAGATGCCTGAAAAGGTATTGAGCTATATGGAGTCAATCATAAGCTTACAACGTTTAGGTGACCCAAAAGACATTGCAAATGCTTATTTATATTTAGCTTCAGATGAATCTAGTTATGTAAATGGGCACGTTTTACACGTTGATGGAGGAATTATGATGTGATTTGGGGTGTGTAATATGTTGAACGAGCAAACCTGGATATTAAATCGAGCAAAATTAACCCCTAAAAAAAGCGCGTTAATTGATATTCAGACAAAACGAACTTGGACTTATGAAGAACTAGCTTCTAACATATTAAATTGTTATAAGTCTTTTCATTCTTATGGACTTAAAAAAGGGGACCGGGTTGCGGTATTAGCTGAAAATTCGATTGATTTGTTCCCATTATTATTTGCATGCAGTTTAGGTGGATATATTTATGTCCCCCTAAACTTCCGATTAAGTGAAGAAGAACTCCGACATATTTTACTAGATTCAACACCGAGTGTACTTTTGACAGATAAGACTTATCAAGAGGTTGGAGATCGAATTTTTCCAGGTAACAAATCTATCATAAGTGAACTGATTAAAAGAAATGTAGAGTCAATCAGTCTTCTTGAACCAGCGAATTGTGACACTCAGGATCCTTGGCTAATGATTTATACTGGCGGTACTACGGGAAAACCAAAGGGAGTCGTTTTATCATTAGATGCAGTAAATTGGAATGCCATTAATACCATTTTAAGTTGGGGATTAGAAGAAGGTGATTGCACATTAAATTATATGCCTTTATTTCATACTGGTGGGATCAATGCTCTTTCAATTCCTATATTAATGGTTGGTGGGACAGTCGTCATTGGGAACAAGTTTAATCCTGAAGAAGCAATAAGGGCTCTTGATGACTATCAAACAACGATCTCTCTTTTTGTTCCAACAATGTATCAGGCCATGATCGAAACAGAATATTTCAATCAATCTAATTTCCCTTCAGTCAAACTTTTCCTTTCGGGAGGGGCACCTTGTCCTAAAACGATCTATCAACATTTTTTAAAGAAAGGATTAAAGTTTAAGGAAGGTTATGGATTAACTGAAGCAGGACCTAATAATTTTTATATACCTCCTGAAAATTCAGCTATCAAACATGGCTCCGTCGGAAAAAGTATGATGTTTAACTCTATCAAAATTGTGAATAAAAACGGTGAAATTTGTGAGCCTAATGAAGTAGGAGAGTTATATGTAACTGGTAAACATATGTTTTCATACTATTGGAATAATCCAGAGGAAACAAATAAAACAATTATTGATGGCTGGTTAAAAACAGGGGATTTGGCCAAAATGGATGAAGATGGGGATGTATATATTGTTGGGCGTTCTAAAGATATGATTATCACTGGTGGAGAAAATGTCTACCCTCAGGAAGTTGAACAATGTATCATCACACATCCAAATATAAAAGAAGTAGCTGTTGTTGGATTAAAAGATCCAAAATGGGGTGAAGTAGTTACGGCAGTAGTTGTAAGTGTTCAAAGTAGCGATACGTTATGTGATGAAATTAAATCATACTGTCGTAAGCAACTTGGTGCATATAAAGTGCCGAAAAAAGTATTTTTTACAAATGAATTACCAAAAACCTATGTTGGCAAAATTGATAAAAAGAAATTAGTAGAGATTTATGAACAATAAAAAGCCCTCCCAATCTAGTATGAGACTAGAAGGGAGGGTTTTCTACTAGGAAATGAATGGCTATTTAATTTTAAAGTATATATTATCGACCAATTAAGTGAGGATATCCAACTGATCCTAATGGAGCTCCATTAATCATTTCAAAAATTGGAACAGTATATGCGATTAGGATTAAAGCAGCTAGGATAATACCCCAAACTTTGAAGTTTTCTAAAATAGCAGGTGTTTTTGTTGCGCCTTCTGCAACTTCTCCAACTGGGAATTCTTGATCTCCTTTTGGAGCGTACCATAATAAATTAATGACAACACCAACGATAATAATAATTGCAACGAATAAAATCGTACCACCAACTGCTTGAGCAATTTGATAAGAAATCCATTCAGCAGCTTGTTCTGAACCACCATAAGTGGAATATTCAGAACGACGAGGTGCACCGAATAAACCAGCGATATGCATAGCACCAGACATGATAAGCATACCGATTGCCCATAAAATACCAGCAGTATTAGCCATATGGTTAATTCTTTGTGTTAATTTACGTCCAGTTAAGTGTGGAATTAACCAGAAAGCTGCACCAAAGTAAGTTAATACTACAGTTGTTGCTATAGTTAAGTGGAAGTGACCTGTAACCCAAATTGTGTTATGAATTAATTGGTTCATTTGGTAGGAAGCGTTTACAATACCACCAGCTCCACCAGGGATGAAAGCAACCATACCGATAAATGGTAATAAGAAACGGCAATCGTTCCAAGGTAAGTTTTTAAACCAACCGAAAATACCTTTTTTACCAAGTTCGCGTCCTCTCATTTCAAATGTAGCGAACATAGAGAAAGCAGTCATTAATGATGGAACAACAACAAATAGAGTTAATACTACTTGTAAGAATTTCCAGAATGCGTCAATACCTGGCTCTACTAATTGGTGGTGAATACCAACTGGAATAGATAGTAATAAGAACAAGATAAACGATAGACGAGCTAGTGCATCTGAGAAAATTTTACCACCGATAATTTTGGGAATTACTACGTACCAAATCATGTAAGCTGGTAATAACCAGAAATAAACTAATGCATGACCAAAATACCAGAATAGAGTACGAGATAATAATACGTCAACACGTTCTACAAAACCTAATGACCAAGGGATTAATTGTAATAATACTTCAGCAGCTACTCCTAATGTACAAACAAACCACATTAAGTTGTTAATAACAACCATGAATGATAATAGAGGAGTCGTTTGTCCTTTATGTTCTTTACGCCATTGAACGAAACGTATTCCTTGAGCTAAAGATAAAATCCAAGATCCTACGATAACTAGTGCTAACCCCGCATAATAAATCCAGTGTGCTTGAAGTGGAGCATAGAATGTATAAAGTACAGAAGCTTCATTTAACAGTACCATTACTGCAGCAGCTGCAGTACCAATTGTCATAATCCAAAAACCAATCCAACCAAGTTTACGTTGGCCGTTAGATAAAGCACCACAAGTACGACTTATTGCAGCAGTTTGGAAGCCCATAATAAAGAATGTTGTTAGAACTAAACCTAATAAAACACCGTGAACAGTTAAAACTTGATAATAACCTATACCCCAAGGTAATTGGAATTTACCAGAACGCACTAATACTTGAAGTAATCCACAAAGTCCACCAATGAATAATGCGATAAATGCGACATAAAGATTAGCTAGTGCGAGTTTTGCGTCTTTGCGGTTTACTTTTGTAACCGCTTCCTTAGAATTTGTGGATTTAAAAACTTTTGTTTCTTTAATTGCAGTTGTCATCTTACTCCACCACCTTTAAAGTTGAATACATCATTGCGTGACCAACACCACAGTATTCGTTACAAACGATTGTATATTCGCCAACTTTATCAACTGTAGTGATATATTCAGATACATAACCAGGCTCTAACATCATATTGATATTTGTTTCTGCAACCTGGAATCCATGAATAACGTCTTTAGTTGTAGCAATGAATCTTACTTTTGATCCGACAGGAATTTCAATTTCCATTGGGTTATAGTTAAATGCCGAAGCAACTAAAACTACTTCATAATCCCAATCCTTACCTTCAACTTTGTGAACACCAGGATTGTCGAAAGGTGCAATAGTATCCACTTCTTCGTAATTAATCGTCCATTTTGAATTGTTTGGATGAGTACTGCCGTGAACAGCGCTCACACCCACGATTGCAAGAAAAGCAACTAGCATTGCTGTACCGAATGATAGCCACCACTTTTCATATTTATGTAAGTGCATGTTTTTTTCCCCCTCTTAAATAAAGGATTTTAAATTAGAATCGATCAAGAAATAAGTTAAAGCAAAGTGCCCAAACGATGATAATAAAGAACCCTAACCCGAAAGTCATATAAAGAGTTCCTTTTAAATTATCCTCTGAATGTTTTTTATTGTTATTACCAGCCATTGTCTCTCCCTCCTAGTTAATCAGAATGGTAATCTACGCATTTATCTTATTAAAATTTCTTTTTCCGAGATGTGATAAAAATCACACTTACGTATTGGAATTGTGAAATAAGTGTGAAAGTAAAAAAGGAAATAATTACAAAAGGGCTGTTAGGAAAATTCTTTTCCTAATAGCCCTTAATGTGCTTTATTTGTTGAATTTTGTTAACACCACAGCGAAGAATTTTTAATCTTCATCATCAATTGTAAATAAAATCGTTAGCTCTCCAACTCCATCAATCGTTACAGGTAAATGGCAAGCTTTCTCGAATCCATATAGTTTTGTATTACCTACCATTACTGTTGGTGGGGTAATATCGATATTAATATTTTGAGAACCAACATATGTACATATGTTACCGGCTAACATATTACCAAACTCACCAGTAAACGATTCTAATATTTCCCCTTCAATTGGCATGCCGAACATATTAGCAGCTAATTGGCTAAAACTTGTTTGAAGACCATCAATAATTATTCTTCCTCGTATATCTCCTATAAAGCCGATCAATACGCCAATTTCTTGCTGGTTATAAGGTTCATTCATAAAAAAAGATGGATGAATGTTCATATTTAATGGAATGATTGTTCGTATGGCATTGCTGGTTCCATCTAATATTAATTGATTGTGAATTGAATTTTTCATTTAAGCTGCACCTTTCACCGTTTTGTTCTATAAAATAGTCAAAAATTTAAATGTAACGTTATGTGTTTAATGATTAAGCGCTTTTGTGTTATTTTATTATAACTTGAAAAGATAGAATAGTATGTGTATTTTTAGTAAAAATTGTCGGTTTTTGTGTAATTGTTTTTATTAACCATTTTTGTATCGTATTATTTCCTATAAAAAAACCAAACTTTTTCTTATAAAAAGTTAATAATTAAACTTTTCTATTATTTTTTAAATAGCAGGCGATTTTCATTTAATTTCATGATAGTATATAATGATTGTGACAAATTTAAGACAAAGGGGTATTAGTCAATGAGTTCGTTTGATGAAAAATTACAGCAACTATTTTCACAAACTGCTGTGCAATACATAGTGTATAAAAAAAATGACGATACAGCTCGTATGGAGAAACTGCAATTATTTGCACGAAAATTATTAAAAAAAGAATATACAATCGCCTTCGCTGGACATTTTTCTGCAGGAAAATCGAGCATGATTAATGCACTTTCTGGTGAAGATATTTTGGCAGCTAGTCCGATCCCAACTTCTGCTAATATCGTAAAAGTGCATAAATCTGACGAGGATTATGCCATTATTTATATGCACCATGAACAACCTATTAAATTTGAAGCAGGATATGACTTTAAAACTGTAAAAGAGTTAAGTAAAAATGGTGAGCTAGTATCCCTAATTGAAATTGGACATCATGATTCTACTTTACCGCCTGGTGTTACTGTAATGGATACACCTGGTGTTGATTCTACTGACGACGCACATGCAATGTCTACGGAATCCGCATTACATATAGCAGATATCGTATTTTATACAATGGACTATAACCATGTCCAATCTGAGTTAAATTTCCAATTTACAAAACAATTATTAAAATATAATCCAAATCTTTATCTTATCGTGAACCAAATCGATAAACATAAAGAAAATGAATTATCTTTTGAAGAATATAAGCAATCAGTTTATCAGTCATTTGCAGCATGGGGTGTTGAGCCGAAAGGAATTTTCTTCACTTCATTAAAGCAATTAGATCATCCACATAATGATTTTTCAACTGTTAAGAAAATTGTTGCTGATTCTATGAACAACTGGCAAGAACAACTGCTTTTAGCAGCTGAAAGTACATTAAAGAAGATGCATGACGAGCATATCAACTATTTAAATGAAGAAAAAGTTCAATTACTTGATGGATATGATGAAATTCTCTCAGAAGATGAATGGGAAAATCGACAAGATTTACTAGAACAATATGAAAAACTGAAACTACAAACGGAGTTATTTTCATTTGAAAACTGGAATGACACATTTAAAGAAAATAGAAAAGAACTTTTAGACAATGCTGCGATTATTCCAGCTGATTTCAGAGATAAACTACGCTCTTATTTAGAAAGTCAGCAACCAGGATTCAAAGTTGGCGGATTATTCTCTGCGAAGAAAAAAACAGAAGAAGAAAAAATTCGCCGTAAGAACGATGTTTATGAACAATATAAATCGATTGTTCAATCTCAAATCATTGGTCATTTGAAAGCATTAATGAAGCAATCTTTAAAAGATGTTGGTGCATTGACAGAACAAGCAGCACAACAAATTGATGCGATTGAATTTTCTTTACCATTCTCACTAATAGAAGACCAAATCCATCAAGGAGCACTGATTACCGGAGATGCTGTCTTGAACTTTGCGAATCGGGTAGCTGAAGGGACAAAACGATATTTTGTTCAGGAAACAGAGAACTGGAAAGATAATCAAAAAGAAGTGTTAATCGAGGTTGCTCAAAATGCAGAAGCACCTGTTTCAGATAAATTAAACACACTTTCAAAGAAAGTTTCTGCTATTGAAAGTATTTTAGATATGGATCGTCGCAAACAATTTGCGGAGAAACAAATGAAACAAGTAAATAAAGAAACAAGAGACGAAGCCAATAAACAAAGTAACAAATGGAAAAAAGAGTTAGAACAAGACTTAAGTGAAATCCGTTTATTTGATCCATCTATGTTGAATCAAAGTAAAAACGAAGTAGAGAATTTTGAGGATCTTTCGAATCATACAGTAGTAGAGAAAATGAATGGAGAAGAAGTGATACATGCTGCGATTAGAACTGCTAATGCAGTAGGAAAAATCAACGGATTTGAAGAAGTATCAAGCTTCTTAAAGAAAAAGGTAGAACGTCTTAAACAACAAGATTTTACAATAGCCCTTTTTGGTGCATTTAGTGCAGGTAAGTCTAGTTTTTCAAATGCATTATTAGGAGCTAAAGTATTACCGGTTTCACCGAATCCTACAACTGCAACGATCAATAAAATTCGCCCTGTAACTCTTGAACATCCACATGAGACAGCTGATGTACAGTTAAAAACAGCAGATCAATTACTAGATGATATACGAAACGCTTATGAATCTATCGGGCTAAACATTTCATCATTAGAGGAAGCTTACGATCGAGCTGAAGAAGGCTTAAATGTAAAGTTAACCGATGAACGATTAAATGTTCATAAATCATTTATTCGAGCTTATGCGAAGGGCTATTCGACTTTTAAGAGTCAGTTAGGACAAAAAGTCCGTGTAAACCGTGCTGATTTTGAATTATTTGTTGCAGAAGAAAGTCGTTCTTGCTTTGTAGATAATATTGATTTTTACTATGACTGTCCATTAACTCGTATGGGCGTTACACTTGTAGACACGCCAGGTGCTGATTCGATCAATGCAAGACATACTGGGGTAGCTTTCGATTACATTCGTAACGCGGATGCCATTTTATTTATTACTTATTATAATCATGCATTCGCAAAAGCAGATCGTGAGTTTTTAATTCAATTAGGTCGTGTAAAAGATGCCTTCGAATTAGACAAAATGTTCTTTATCGTAAATGCAATTGACTTAGCAGCTACAAAAGATGAAGAAGAAGACGTAAAAGATTATGTAAGAAATGAATTACAACGTTTTGGAATTCGATTCCCTAAAATTTTCGGTGTTTCAAGTTTAAATGCATTGCGTGAAAAAGTGGAAAATAGTGATTACCAATCTGGTATGAAGCCATTTGAAGAATCCTTCTATCAATTCTTGAAAGAAGATTTAACATCTATTGCAATTCAAGCTTTAAATGAAGAAGTGGAAAAGACTCACCAGAGATTATATTCTTTAATTACACAAACGGAAGAAAATCTACTTAGAAAAGATGAGCGTCTTGCTGAACTTAGTCAGCTAGAAGACAAAATTAGGAAAATTTATGCTACTGTTTCAACAACAATGCTTGAAAGTGATGTTAAACAAGAATTAGATGAGCTTTTATATTATGTGTTACAAAGGGTTTATTACCGATATCCAGATTTCTTTAGAGAAAGCTATAATCCTTCTACATTTGCTTCTAAACAAGCGCAAGTAGCACTAAAGCAGGCTTTAACTGAAACGTTAGATGCATTAAAATTCGACTTCTCACAAGAATTACGTGTAACGAATTTCCGTTTAGCGCAGTTTATACAAAAGAAAATTAAAGAACGATATAAAGAAGATGTCCGTACACTGAAAGAAATGAATAATAGTTTTTCGTTCATCGCATATGAGTCAAACGAACCAAACCTATTGGAATTCGTTGGACCGTTTAAACAATATGAAAAATATGAATCGGTAAAATCTTATTTTAAAAATACAAAATCTTTCTTTGAAAAGAATGAGAAAGAACAGCTGAGAGCAGCTTTAGAAGAATTAACTAAACCTGATGCTGAGAGTTATTTAAATGAAGAGAAACAAAATCTACTTTCTTGGGCTAATGGCTTTATTAAAGAAGAAGCAGAAAGACTTAGAGAACATATTTCACATGAAGCTATAGCACAAATTGAAACGGAACGATTATTACTACAAGAAGAAAGTCGATTATCAGCTTGGAAAGAAATCTATTCAGATTTACAAAAAGCGGGGGTATAAAAATGGGGAGAGTATTTGTTGACGCAAACGAAGTAAAAAAAGAGGGGCGTTTCATTGATACGCGATTTAATTTGCAAGATAAAACATGGGGACAAACAGTATTTAATGAAGGACATATCGAAGGTGCAGTTTATTGGGGTTTAGAAAGTGATTTGTCTGATATGTTAGGTAAAGAAGGTCGCCACCCAATGCCGACAAAAGAGCAATTAACAAATTTGTTTGAATCGGCAGGATTACAATTTGAAGATACTATCTATATTTACGATCAAGGTGCTGCACCATTTTCTGCTCGAGCATGGTGGATGTTAAAATACGCTAACTTCCCGAATGTTTATATTGTAAATGGTGGGATGATTGCTCTTACTGAAGTTGGATTTGGTGTGACAAGCGAGACTAAGACGTATCCGAAATCAACCCTTTCGATTCAGTGGAATGATAAGATTTATGCAAATCGAGACGATGTGAAGCAAATTGTTGATGGAAAAGAGCAGGCTACTTTACTTGATGCTCGCGCGGCAGTTCGTTATAAAGGGGAACACGAAACGATCGATGTAAAAGCTGGCCATATTCCGACAGCAAAAAACTTTGATTGGGAGCAACTGAAAGTCGATTCAAATTTAAGTGCCAATGAAGAGTTGCTTAATCGATTTAAAACTGATGATTCGATTGTCGTTTATTGTGGATCTGGAGTTACTGCTTCACCACTTTATGCTGTGCTAGCTGACTCAGGATATGAAAATATTCGACTTTATGTCGGAAGTTTCAGTGATTGGATTACACAATATGAAGTGGAAACAGGCGAAAATGAATAATTAATGTAGAGATAGGATTGGAGAAGGTGACTTTTCTAATCCTATTTTCTTTAGCAAATTAAGAAAACTAACCTGAAAAAACAAAAATATTTTCATTTTCAAGAAACTTTTTCCAATCATGGCCGACTAATGTTATGTACAGCTTGAAAGGAGAGAGAGAAATGAAGAAAAAATCATTATCTATTATTGCTAGTTCATTATTAGCAACTTCTATTATTGTGCCGACAGCTTCAGCTCAATATATAGAGGGTCAAGAGATTACAGAAACAGAGGGATTAGAATATCATACTCTAATTGTAGATGATAGCGGGTATGAAACAATCTCAGTTGAAGATCAAGTAGAATTTGAAAGGTTTATTCAAATTAGTGGAACGATCAGCAAAATTACAAAAGAAACGAGTGGTAATTACTTTGTAACTGTTGATGGGGAAGAACCATTCGGGTTTTATTTCGATGAAAAAACGACTATTTTAAACAATATAGGTGAAAAAGTGATATTGAAAGAAGGTATGGAATTTACTGCCTTTGTTGATGGGAATAAACCAATGATCATGATTTACCCTCCTCGATATTCACCAGAAGTAATCATTGCACAAACTGAGGAAGTAGGAACAGTTCAATTAGATCAATTTGACGATAAGTTCTTAAACAAAAACAAAGATTTAGTCATTAATGTTGATGAGAATACACCAATTACAAATTTATCTGGGGAAAAACTAACTGCAAAAGATATCGTAAATAAGGATGTTATTATTTTTTATGAGTTCGTGCTTGAAAGTTTCCCAATGCAAACTGGTCCATCAAAAGTAATTGTCTTAGAACCATCTAAAGAAAAAGTTGCGAAACAAATTGCAGAATATAACAATTTTGAAGTGAATGGAGTAAAAATGATTCCATTACGTTTAATTGCTGAGCAATTAGGCTATGAAGTAGACTTTACTGGTGATGGCGCATTCATTACAAAAGGGCCAGTTAGTTTTACAATTGCGATAGGGCAAAAAATGTATGGATACAACAAATCATTACGTTATTTTGAAGAAGCTCCAGTTGTTTCAGAAGAAGGCGCGACGTATGTATCATATGAGTTTTTAGAATTACTACTTGAACTAAATAAGTAAATGATGAAAATCTATGGGGTTATTCGCTCCATAGATTTTTTATGTGTTTTAAAATATGAACATTTTGTGAATTTCCATCTATGTCCTTATATTAACTCATCCGTGTAGATTGTGAAACTTTTCATATTTCATATAAAAAGTAAAACGTGTTTTTTTTCACAAAATAATAATATGTCTTATATATGTTTCGAATACATAATATATAACCTATTTAATATACTAAGATAATAAAAATGTTGATATAAATGTACTCTCAAAGTGTGTGAAGTTCTGCACTAATGACGATAAAATGCATAATTAAACAAGGATGACTAATATCTTTATGAATTTTCAGAAAATTATATTGACTTTAATTAACTAAAGCAATATTATACAAAATTATATATCGGTTTTTATTCTGGAAGGGATGATTGGAATGGATCTAATGAAAAAATCAATCGAAATGCATGAAATGAATAAAGGGAAAATGGAAATTCAATCTAAAGTTCCAATTGAAAGTACATTTGATTTAAGTTTAGCCTATTCACCTGGAGTAGCAGCACCATGTATAGAAATTAAAAAGTATCCATCAAAAGTTTATGACTATACGACCAAAGGAAATTCTGTTGCTATTGTAACAGACGGTACTGCAGTTTTAGGACTTGGTGATATCGGACCAGAAGCTGCATTACCGGTAATGGAAGGAAAAGCACTACTTCTTAAACGATTTAGTAATGTCGATGCATTTCCGATTTGTTTAGATACAAAAGATGTTGATGAAATCGTTCGTACAGTAAAAGCAATTTCACCGACATTTGGAGCAATTAATCTTGAAGATATTTCTGCACCACGTTGTTTTGAAATAGAAAGCCGTTTACGTAAAGAATGTAATATTCCTGTTTTCCATGACGATCAACACGGAACAGCAATTGTTGTTGCAGCTGGATTAATGAATGCATTGAAAATTGTAGATAAGAAAATAGAAGTCATTAAAATTGTTATTAATGGTGCAGGTGCAGCAGGTATTGCAATCTTAAAATTATTACTGCAAGTAGGTTATAAAAATGTAATAATGTGCGATTCATCTGGAATTATATACAGTGGTCGTCCTTACGGAATGAATCCAATAAAAGAGCAAATTGCTCAGCATACGAATATAGAAAATCTACAGGGTAGTCTTGACGAGGCATTAAAAGGTGCAGATGTATTTATAGGTGTATCTGTTGCAAATCTTTTAACAGAAGCACATATTCAATCGATGAACGTCGACCCAATTGTATTTGCATTAGCGAATCCGAATCCAGAGATTACTTATGAAAATGCGAAAGAGTGGGGCGTTAAAATTATTGGAACAGGAAGATCAGATTATCCAAACCAGGTAAATAACATGCTAGCATTTCCAGGTATATTTAGAGGTGCATTAGATGTAAGAGCTTCTGATATTAATGAAGAGATGAAGTTGGCAGCAGTTAATGCAATAGCATCCATTGTTTCCGAAGAAGAATTAAGTGTAGATTTCATCATCCCAAAATCATTAGATGAAAGAGTAGCAAAAGCAGTAGCAAAAGCAGTAAGTCACGCTGCAATTGAAACAGGTGTTGCAAAAATAGATTTAGAAACTAACAAACTTGCTGAAGTTAAGGAGCATAGATCTAATATTAGTACACGCTAGCACTTAGCGGATAACCCACGTTGTTGGTTTAACTAAAAAAGAGATGTAAAAGCACTTTATTCTGCTTTTACATCTCCATATAATTATCCTTCGATTTCTTCAGTTAATTGTTCTAATTGGTCAATTAAAGAACCGATGAAAGCAATTGTATCTTTAAGTGGTTGATCTGTTGTAATATCAACACCAGCCATTTTTGCAAGTTCAACTGGATTTTTAGTTCCACCTGTTTTTAATACTTGAATCCAGTCTTCAACAGCTTTGCTACCTTCTGTTTGAATACGTTGGTAAACTTGAGTAGCGATAGTAAGACCAGCTGAATACGTATAAGGATATAATCCCATATAATAATGTGGTTGACGCATCCAAGTTAGTTCTGCACCTTCGTTGATTTCAACTTCGCCACCCCAGAATTCTTCAAGCACACCTTTTTTCAAGTCATTTAAAATGGAAGCATTAACATTTCCACCTTGGTCGATGATTTCGTACACTTTTCTTTGATAGGCAGCTTCAAGTAAGTGAGTAACAAAGTTATGATAATAAGTTCTAGCAATAATTGTTGAAATAACCCAACGTTTAAAACGAGCATCTGTTGAGCTGTTTAATAGATAATTAGCCATTAACATCTCATTCATTGTTGATGGAGCTTCAATGAAGTAAAGTGATGGTCTTGAGTTGAATACATTTTGATTTTGATGTGCTAAATAGAAATGTCCTGCGTGACCTAATTCATGAGCTAAAACAAACACTTCGTTCATACGGCTTGTCCAAGAAATTAATACATATGGATGGTAACCATAAGGGCTTGAACAAAAGGCACCAGTAGATTTTCCTTTATTTTGAGCGAAATCAATCCAACGTTCATCAAATGAACGATCAATCATATTTACATAATCTTCGCCCATAATAGATAAACCATCTTTCATATATTTACGAGATTCTTCAACCGAAATCGTAGGTTCGTAGGATGGGTCTAAAGGAATTTTCAAATCAGCAAAAGTCATTTTGTCTAAGCCATGTACTTTCTGTACAAGTTTTGCATAACGGCGCATATGTGGTGCAAGTTCTTTCATAATGACATCGATTTGGCGATTATATAAAGATCGATCTACTTCTTGACTAAATAGTAATGATTCAAAGATTGATTCATAACCTCTTAAGTCAGAATTTGTTTTTTCGATTTGTAAGTGCATATCATACGTTTTCGCTGTCGTATGTTGATAGTCTCTTAGTTTTTCTGAGAAGGCTTTGAAAGCAGCTCGACGTTTTTCTGTATCGTGCTCTAATTCCCAATCACCTTCAAACAAATTATAGCTTAAAGGATATTTCGTTCCGTTCACTTCAAAGTCATCAAATTTCATATCAACTAGTTTTGTTGTATTGTATAATTCATATGGTCCGTTAAAAGTTGTCCCAAAAGCAGCTAGAGCTTTTTCAGCTGCTGGGTGTAATTGATAAGGTTTTTTGCGGATTAATTCTTGAATCATAACAGCAAATTCTGGTGCTTTGTTACTTGCTTCTTTTAATAAAGACTCATCAAGTTCAAGTAATTCACTTGTTACAAATGAAGTATCTGCGCTAATGGAAGCCATTACTTGTCCTACTTTTGCAGCACGAAGCGCCGCAGCATCATTTGTTTGATCGACACTTAATGAAAGATTGGCATATGTTCCAATTGGAATTAGCTTCTCATATAAATTCTTATATGCAGATATTACATTTACAACTGATTCAACATCCGTAATCTTACCTTTGTAAGAATCTACTAATGTTGAAGTTTCTTCTTTAATATCTTCCAATGCTTTCTCAAAATCTTCGTTTCTTTGGAAGAGGTGGGTTAAATCCCAAGTTTCTTCAATCTTCACGTCACTACGATTAATCATACAAATCCCCCCAATAAAAGTTACTAGAATTTAATTCTAACAAAAAAATGGAAGTACTACCATGAAAATTTATGAAAATTTCAGAATAATAGAAAAAGGTGAGGGCAGGAATCCTTCTAAGACTCCATACTAAAGTTTCGCGACGTTAGATTTGAGTAGAGCATAAGTGGTGGTAAATCCGTAAAAAAGTAAAGGGGTTGTCTTGAAAGTTTATTTTCAAGACAACCCCACATTTATTAATAAACCCCTTCTTTTAATAACCCATCTGCCACTTTTACAAACCCTGCGATATTAGCTCCAACAACTAAATTGCCTGCATAACCATATTTCTCTGCAGCTGTTTTACATTGTGTATAAATTGATTTCATAATGTCATGTAATTTTTCATCTACTTCATTAAATGACCAATAAACACGACTTGAATTTTGCGCCATTTCTAATGCTGAAGTTGCAACACCACCTGCATTTGCAGCTTTAGCTGGACCAAATAGAACTCCGTTATTTAAGAATTCATTGATTGCTTCAATATTTGAAGGCATATTTGCACCTTCTGCAACTACTTTTACACCATTTGCAATTAGAGTACGTGCAGCTTCACCATCAATTTCATTTTGTGTAGCACATGGTAAAGCAATATCACATGGAATTGTCCATATGCCAGAACAGCCTTCTGAGTATACTGCGTCTGGTCGATAGTTCACATAGTTGCTAATGCGTTCTCCGTTTACTTCTTTAAGCTCTTTCACAACTTTAAGATCGATACCGTTTGGATCGTAAATATATCCGTTTGAATCAGAGCAAGCTACTACTTTAGCACCGAAATGTTGTGCTTTTTCCATAGCATAAATCGCTACATTACCTGATCCTGAAACTACTACCGTTTTGTTTAAGAAAGATTCTTTTGCATCTTGAAGCATTTCTTCTACGAAATAAACTAACCCATATCCTGTTGCTTCTTTACGAGCAAGAGAGCCACCGTAGCCCGGTTGTTTACCAGTAAGTACGCCTGCTTCATGTGCACCGCGAATTCGTTTATATTGGCCATATAGGTAACCTACTTCACGTCCACCAACTCCGATATCTCCAGCAGGAACATCGACATCTGGACCAACATAACGGTATAATTCAGTCATGAAGGCTTGACAGAATCTCATAATTTCTGAATTTGATTTTCCTTTAGGATCAAAATCTGATCCACCTTTAGCTCCACCAATCGGAAGAGTTGTTAATGAGTTTTTGAAAATTTGCTCAAAAGCAAGGAATTTCATAATGGATTCATTAACAGTAGGGTGGAAGCGTAGACCGCCTTTGTATGGTCCTACAACATTACTAAATTGGACGCGATAGCCTCGGTTTACGTGAACGTTGTTTTGATCATCTTGCCATGTTACTCGGAATGAAATAATGCGATCAGGTTCAACGATGCGTGATAATACGTTGTTTTTAATATATTCTGGGTGCTGCTCAAATACAGGAACTAAAGAAACAAAAACCTCTTCCACTGCCTGTAAAAACTCATTTTGGTGTGCATATTTCAATTTTAGTTGTTCAAAAACTGAGTCAATATAAGTTTGAGCTTCTGATTTTGCATTTACATATGGTGTCGTCATCATGTTACCTCCAAGTGATTGATGACTGTATCGTACAGATAATTTTCAAACTATTCAATCTTGTTTTTAGATAAATATAATATCGAATTTAGATATACCCTGAAACGGTATTATATTAATATAAATTAAATTCCTTGTATTACCAAAATTCTAATAGGATGGTGATTATCATTTTACAGTTATTAATAGATGCTGATGCATGTCCAGTTATTGATTTTGCACTTTCCATTTCATCTCGTTATGAGATAAAACCTATCCTGTTTTGCGATACTTCTCATAGAATTGAAAGAGAAGGTGCAATAACAATTATGGTGCCGAAGGGTCCCGATTCGGTAGATTTTAAGCTAGTGAATGCGGTTACAAAGTTTGATATTGTTATTACTCAAGATTATGGATTAGCTGCCATGTGTCTTGCAAAAGGTGCACTTGTAGTGGATCAAAATGGAAGGGAAATGACAACAGATAATATCGATCAACTATTAGCATTTCGATATGAAAGTGCAAAATTTAGACGTGCTGGTGGAAGAACAAAAGGTCCTAAAAAACGAACTAAGGAAAATAATTTAAAGTTCGTAAGGAATTTTCAACAAATTTGTGAACGCGCGATATTATTGAAAAGTGAGGTCGAAAAAGAATGAACGAAACGAATTTGAAAAAATTATTACAAAAATTCCCACTAATCAATGATTTAATCGAACAAAAGACTGTGTTATGGGAGAATGACAAGTATTTAAAAAATCCATCTTCATCTACACAAGTAGGTTTGAATGATGTGACTGATGCAGCTAAACGTCTCGAAAGATTTGCAGCGTATATTCAATTAGCTTTTCCGGAAACGGAAAAAAATAATGGATTAATAGAATCTAGTATTATCGAAATACCTAACATGAAGATGTTAATTGAAGGAAGACGAGGTCTTAGAATTCCAGGAAAATTAATGTTGAAATGTGACCACGCGTTACCTATTTCGGGTTCAATTAAAGCACGAGGTGGAATATATGAAGTATTAAAACATGCTGAAACTCTCTCAATTAATAATGGCTTATTGAATTTAGAAGACAATTATTCAAAACTAAACGACGATTCTTTTAGACAATTCTTTAGTCAATATAAAATAGCAGTTGGTTCAACAGGTAACTTAGGTTTGAGTATTGGAATAATGGGAGCAAAATTGGGGTTCAATGTAACTGTGCATATGTCTAGTGATGCGAAAGAATGGAAAAAGGCATTACTTAGAGAAAAAGGGGTTACGGTTATTGAATATGAAAGTGACTATAGTAAAGCCGTAGAAGAGGGTAGAAAACAGGCAGAAAGTGATCCGATGTGCCATTTTATCGACGATGAAAATTCAAAAGATTTGTTTGTCGGATATGCTGTAAGTGCATTTCGTGTACAGCAACAGTTAAAACAATTAAATGTTAAAGTCGATAAAGATCATCCTTTATTTGTCTACTTACCATGCGGTGTAGGCGGTGGACCTGGTGGAGTAGCATATGGACTGAAACAAATTTACGGTGAAAATGTGCATATATTCTTTGCGGAACCAACTCAGTCACCATGTATGCTACTTGGCATGATGACAGATCTACATGACAAAATAGCCGCACAAGATATAGGTCTTACAAACAAAACTGAAGCAGACGGATTAGCTGTTGGTAGAGCTTCATCTTTTGTAGGGAAAGAAATGGAGCCAATTTTGAGCGGTTGTTACACAGTAGATGATAGTTTTCTTTTTAGAAGTTTAAAAGGTATGTATGAACAAGAAAATATCTTTATGGAACCATCAGCCCATGCAGGAATTTATGGACCAATTATTCTATTGAATGAAGGAAAAAGTTACTTGGAGAAACACGGTCTACTATCTAAACTGGAAAATGCAACCCATTTAGTTTGGTCAACGGGTGGAAATATGGTTCCACAGGATCAGCGTCAGTTATATTTATCGGATAGGATTTAATAGTGATGAATTTTAAATGCTCAGATTTTAACTCTGAGCATTTTTGATGTTTTATGGAAGTTTAGAGTAATAAAGATTATTCCCAAACTATTAGGAAATATAGTTATAATAGGTAAAATATGTTATATTATTATTTGGATAATCTATATGGAGGTGAAAAAGAAAATAGATTGTTAGTTTTATTTGGATAGAAGGCCAATCGAGAATGAAATTCTTTAGGGAGGAGATTAAATTCTACAAATCTAGGACCGAATCAAATGAATTAAAGATAATGAGATCATTAAACAATCGTATGAAACTATCTAAAAATGATAAACAGTACTATTACAATTTAAAAAAGGGATATGAAGGAGAAGTACTATTTGATTCTTACTTAGATAATCTGCAGTGTGATTGCCTAATATTAAATGATTTATTGTTTAAAATAAATAAGAATACTTTCCAAATTGATTCTCTCATTCTAATGTCTGAAATGATCTATTTGTTTGAAGTGAAAAATTTTGAAGGAGACTATATTTACAAATTAGAATCTAATCAAATCATCCCCAAGTCTAGAGAAATTGAAATTCAAAATCCGCTGATTCAGTTGCAAAGAACTGAATCATTATTACGTCAACTCCTTCAGAGTCTCGGAATAAAAATTCCAATTAATTCTTCAGTTGTTTTTGTTAATCCAACTTTCACTTTATATCAAGCCCCAATTAATAAACCGTTCATATTACCAACCCAAATCATTCGTTATATAAAACAAATTGAAACAAAACCAACAAGAATTACAAATAATCAAAAGTTTTTAGCAGATAAATTAATCTCTCTACATAGGAATGAGTCAGATTATTCACAAATTCCTACATATGGATACAATGAATTAGAAAAAGGAATCACATGCGAAAAATGCTATTCATTTTTAGTGTATATTGAAGGGCACAGATGTATCTGTAAGGAATGTGGAAATATTGAATCTGCTGCATTATCGATTATTCGAAGTGTAAAAGAATTTAAGTTACTTTTCCCAGAGCGGAAAATTACAACAAATGAGATTTTTGAATGGTGTAAAGTGATTGGGTCTAAGAAGCGGATTCTTAGGGTACTTGAAAGCAACTTTAAGCTTGTAGGTAAAAATCGTGGGGCATATTTTGAATAAGTAGTTGATGTTTATTTATAAAATATTATAAGTTTAAATTTTTACGAGACATTTGGGGCTGTTTAACAAACCGAAATGTCTCGTTATTTGATTATAAACGAAATTTCCGGATGGTTTTTTAGGGGAATTTAAGTGAGAAGAATATTTGTGGCTTTTGGGTGTGCAAAATTTTACAAAAAATTCTAAACAAAGAGTGGTTGAGACATTTTGGATTGATTATTACCTCAAAATGTCCCAAACCCCAAGGAAATGGGACATTTGGGATCAATCCGAATCTTAAAATGTCTCAAAACCAATGGAAATGAGACATTTGGGAACGAGCCCAGCCTCAAAATGTCCCAAAACCCGAGGAAATGGGACATTTGGGATCAATCCGAATTCCAAAATGTCTCAAAACCAATGGAAATGAGACATTTGGGAACGAGCCTAGCCTCAAAATGTCCCAAAACCCGAGGAAATGGGCCATTTGGGATCAATCCGAATCTCAAAATGTCCCAAAACCAATGGAAATGAGACATTTTGGAACAAGCCTAGCCCTGAAATGTCCCAAAACCAAAGAAAACGAGACATTCGGGAATGATTCAATCTCCGAAATGTCTCGTTTTCTCCAAACGGTTCTTACTCTCCTTGAATCTCATGGACAGTTTGTTCAACTTCAGCTCGGGACATTTTTTCTTTTCCTTCTTTTAACGCTTTTAACGTTTTATGTGCTAAAGCAAGTGGAAGTTTGCAGAATAATAAAATCGATTTTTTATTAATATCTTGAATATATAGGTTTGCTTTTGCTAAATTTTCTTCTGCATATTCAAATAATTGATCACGAGTCCAACCATCTGGAACAAAACTAACTCCACGTTCAGTTAAATCTTCATGTTGATTCCGAAGAATATTAACAGCTTGTAATCCGCGACCAAAACCAACTGCTAAATCTTTATCTGTTTTGACACCAGCATTCCATTCCCATAAATCTGAAAGCATAACACCAACAAGTCCAGCAACGTAATATGTATATTCATCTAAATCTTCTCGTGTTGAAACTTGCCAATTTTGTTTTGACCATTTTGCCATTCCACAAGCCATTTCACTAGTTGAGCGCTTAATTAAATGCTCTGCACCAGTTGGAATTAGGCGGATCCAATCTCCTAAACGCATCGTTACTTCTGGCATGAACTGTTCATAAGGAGCAAGTAGTTCTAAATATTTTTTCTCATCAAAAGTAGATGCTTCTATTAATCCTGAGACTTCATTTAACAATTTAAATTTAACGTCATTTGTCACTTCAACGTGTTCATTGTCTTCAATTTCATCAATGGCACGCATCATTAAATAAGCTGTTACTACTGCCATTTTCAATTCCTTTTGTAAAAATGTAATTGGAATAAAAAACGTTCGACTTGTTTCTTTTAATACGCGCATTGCTTCCTTTTGGAGTTCTTTTTCATTCATTTATTGTTCCTCCGATCTTACACCATCTGTATTATGGTACATTAATTTTCAAGGAATTTAAAATAGAAACGTTTATTTATTATTAATTTTTCACCTTTTCACACTTAATTGAACATAAATTAAGTAGAAAGGGTGTCTAATCTATGAAAGTTAGGTACAATATGAAAGGAAAAATAAATAAGTAGATAAATAGAAAACAGAAAGATGAAGGTGTATCATTTTGCATCATATGGACACATTTATATTTTTGGATATTGAGGCGACGTTAATTAACGGAAAGCAACACATCATTGAAATTGGTGCAATAAAATGGATGCCTAACAATACATTTGAAACATTTGAACAGTTAATAAAACCTATAAAATTTAAAAGATTAAATCGACATATTCAAGATTTAACAGGGATTACAACAGAAGAGTTACAAAATGCCAAACCATTTAAAGTGGTTATCCAAGACTTTATTGAATGGTGTGGAGGATATGAAAAAGAAAAAATTTTCGTCACTTTTGGGGAATTTGATCGCAAAGTATTAGAAGAAGAGTTTTCACGCCATCAATTGATGAAAGAGTTTTTATATCCAATTGTAGATTATCAACAAAAATATATGATTGCACACCATGAAAAAAATCAACCTAGCTTGAATCGTTTAATGGAGACTTTTAATTTAGAAAATGAGCAACAACATCGCGCGCTAGCTGATGCAAATAGTTTATTAAAAATATTTCTTGCAACAGATGGTCTTCGATTGGTTGAAAATCAAAAGACTAATAATTTTTCTTGTATACTATGCGATATGGTACAAAAAGAAAATTTTTATGAAGTGTATTTAACTTATATAACTGGTACTATTGAAAACGAATACATAAAGATAAATGAAATAAAATCATTAAAACGTCATTTAGTCTATCAAATTCAAGAAGTAGAAAAAGTATCGCCCGATGGAGAATTGTCAATTGCTCAAGTCTATAACTTCCAATCTAATCAGGAAATTCAGAGCTTTTTACATCAATTTACCGAACATTTAGAGAACCATGTTCTTATTACACTTGGTGGATTAAAACATCTCTCTAAAATAGTCCGAATTCATGGGATTTCAATTCCAAAAACGGAAACGATGACTTTAAAGCAGCTCATTAATGATGAAAACGAATTAAGTCAATTTAAGTTGTGTAACGGTTTAGAAAATGATGAATTAAAATATCTTCGATTATTTGAAAAGTTCCAAAATGAGATTATAGATGAATTTAAAAGACGAAATTTGTTCAAAGACGAAGTTAAAAAATAGAATTGATTACTAGTAAAACTGGAAAGTAATGGTTGCAATATTATTTTTAGAAAGTTAAAGTTTATATGGGAGAAACTAAAAGGAGAAAATTATGAGAAACGTTGTAGGAATAGACGCTGGTGGAACTTTGACGAAAATTGCATATACGGATGCAAATCAAGAACTTCAATGTAAAATTTTCCCATCGAACAATTTTTCATTAGTGAAAGAATGGATTGAGGAAAATCCACAAATTGAAGAAATTGGATTAACAGGTGGACGTACTGAGCAATTACTAAGCGTATTAAAGACAATGAAGTCAATGAAATATATTGTTGAATTTGAAGCAACGATCAAAGGGGTTAATTATTTATTAGAACAAGAAGGGTATGAAATCGATAGAAGTATTATTACGAATATCGGTACAGGCACTTCTATTCATTATATGGACGGCGGTCATCATATTCGAGTTGGTGGTACCGGAGTTGGTGGAGGTACATTAACAGGCTTATCTTCTATTATGACAGGTGTTACAGAATTTGATGAGATTATTGAGAAGTCTCAATTAGGTAGCCGAGAATCCATTGATTTATTTGTTAAAGATATATTTCAAGGGATGGATGCTCCTATTGAAGGTCACTTAACAGCTAGTAATTTTGGGAAAGTAAGTATTTTAAATGGTGCTCGTCATGATAACAACGACTTACTAGCTACAATTCAAGCACTTGTCGGTGAAGTAATTACTACATTAAGTATTCAATATGCGGAACAAAAAAATACAGAGCACATTATCTTTATAGGCTCAACATTAACAAATAATGAGCATTTAAAAAAGGTGATTGGTAACTATACAATATTAAAAAAACGTAAGCCTGTATTCTTAAAAAATTGCGGATTCTCTGGAGCTATTGGAGCTTTGTTAAATAAATTAGATGATCGTTAAAAAAGGACTGGGGAGATTGAAAAATACATTCAAAACTCCCCAATCTCATTTTTTTAAACTATTTTTTATTTGTTCTATACATTTTGACTCACTTTTGCATAGCATATTTCAAAAGGGTTTTAACATACTAAAATTAATTTATGCATTACTTACCTTTTTGAATTGCTTGTCTCGCTAGTGTATCTGCTGCTCTATTTTCGTTATCCGGTATCCATTTAATAAAAAATAAATCAAAGCTATTTATAAGTTCTATTGCCTTTTCTAGAAACGGCTTATACTCTTCATTTTTAACATATTGTTTATCAATAGATGCCACAACAATTTTAGAGTCAGAACGAACTGAAACTAACGTTGTATCTAGCTTTTTTGCCTCTTCCAAACCACGTATTAATGCTGTAAACTCTGCTAAATGATTATTCGTTACACCAATAAATTCACTTATTTGCACCGAATGACCTTCTCCTTTAATAATTACACCTATTCCACTCGGACCAGGATTTCCAGCACTTGCACCATCAATATAAACTTCTAACATAAAAAATCCCTACCTACTTTTACTTGATATAAAAAACAAATTCTTAAGCATATTATAACTTACTTGAATTAAACTACATGACAAATTTTACTATAAAAGTTTTTCGCTTTTGACAAATAAAATTAGCTAATTGTAATATAGTAGTACGCTTGAAAAGGGGGAGCCTTGTGAATAAAAACACAGTTATAAAAGATATAGATGAATTAACTGACACATATTGTAATGATTGCCCAATAAAACGAGAATTAAGAAATATTCGTGGAAAGTCTGGAGCACATCGTTTCTGTATTGAGCAATGTTCTGTTGGGGCACAGTTAAAGTTTTTAGGTAATGAATTAATGAAAATATACGAAAAGTGATTGTTCTCAAATCACTGTTAATATATAGACTGCACATGATTGTACGGATTTATCTACAATCGAAGTGCAGTTTTTGTTTTTGAGTGGAATAATTCCCCTATTTTGTACCTTCGTTGGAATGAATCATATATAATAGATTTACCTAAAGAATTTACAAATATATAGATAAATAACTTTCAAAATTGAGGGAGCAAAATGAGTTTATTTAAATATGAAATCTTTAATAAAGTTGCCGAAATTGGAAGCTTTACTAAAGCAGGAGAGATTCACGGTTTAACACAGTCTGCTGTAAGTCATGCCATTTCGAGTTTAGAAAAAGAATTTGGTTTTGAACTAATACATCGAAGGAAAAACGGATTAACATTAACAACTGAAGGTCAACTTATGTTAAATAAAATTCGACAAGTTCTTCAAGCTCAAGAATTATTAATGCAAGAGGCTGCAAATATTGTAGGCATCACAAAAGGAACGGTAAGAATTGGAACATTTTCAAGTATTTCTACAAAGTGGTTGCCAATAATAATTCAAAAAATGGAACAAGAATATCCAGGAATTCAAATTCATTTACGCGAAGGAGATTATTATGAAATAGAGAAAATGCTAGCGGATGGGGAGATCGATTGTGGTTTTGTTAATCGAATGTATTCCAATCAATTTCAATATAGTCCTTTATTCCGTGATCGTCTTCTATGTATCGTGTCAGATAAAAGTCCGTTATACAATAAGAATATTGTAGATATTGAAGAGGTTGAATTAGAGCCGTTTATATTGACTTCTTATAATGGTACGAATGATATTGAAACGGTTCTCGATTATTATAATATTAAAGTAAATGTAAGATTTGAATTACATGATGAAACTAGTGTAGTCTCAATGGTGGAACATGGACTTGGGATAACTATATTACCTGAACTCGTATTAAATAAACTACCAATGAATGTTAAGACGATTCCGTTTAAACAAGATTGTTTTAGGACAATTGGTATTGCAACGAAGCAAACATTATCTCCTGCAACTGAGAAATTTATCGATATTCTAAAACAATGGTTAAACATTAGTACAATGGAAATAACAAAATAATAATACAAAATAATATATTTAATAGATGGGTGATTATGTGGATAGCTTACAAGGCAAAAAAGTATTAATAACGAGTGGAGGTACACTTGAAAAGTGGGATCTTGTTCGTGGACATACGAATTTATCTAAAGGAACTATGGGATGTTTTCTAGCCGAAGCTGCACTATCAGCAGGTGCTGAAGTTATTTATTTACATGGATATTTTGCAAAACTTCCTTCTAATTCAAATTTGATGAGAACGGTTATGTTTGAGGGAATAGAAGATCTGGGTGAAAAAATAAAAACAATTGTACAATCAGAAAAAATTGACTTTGTCATTATGGCAGCAGCAGGATCTGATTGGGTTATCGATAAAGTGTACGATCAATCTGGAAATCTGATGGAGGAAAAAGGTAAAATGCCGTCAGATGAGCCACCTATTATTCACTTTAAAAAAGCTCCAAAAATATTAGGACACATAAAAGAGTGGGCACCAGATACAACATTAATCGGATTCAAACTAGAAGCAACCGATGATTTAGACTATTTAATTCAAAGAGCTAGACTACGAATGGATTCATCAAATGCAGAGTATATGGTGGCAAACAGTTCGAATTCACTTTATGGTGCAGATGTACCGCATTTTATCGTTTCAAATGATGGTGAAATTACTCGTATCGAAGGTAAAGAAAACACTGCGAAAAAATTAATGGATTTATTGTCTAAACGTTAAGCGAAAAATCCAAATTTGTTGCTCAATTCAAAATTTTCTTAGTATAATGAGATTTAATCAAAGTAACTATCTAGGAAAAGAAAGGATTGTTTCGTATGTCATTGCAAAGTGTACGAGAGCATTTAAGTAAATATAATCGTGAACAGGACATTTTAGAATATGAGCAAAGTAGTGCAACAGTAGAACAAGCAGCAATTGCATTAAATGTCATTCCTGCACGTATTGCAAAAACTTTATCTTTTAAAGATAAAGAAGAGAATGCATTTCTAGTTGTAACAGCAGGCGATGCGAAAGTTGATAATCGAAAATTCCGTGATCAGTTCCAAGTAAAAGCGAAAATGTTAAATGCCGATGAAGTCGTAGAACAAACTGGACATGTTATTGGTGGAGTTTGTCCATTTGGACTAGCTAATGATTTACCTGTTTATTTAGATTGTTCTTTGAAACGATTCACTACGGTATTTCCTGCATGTGGAAGCATAAATTCCGCAATCGAATTAACATTTGATGAACTTTATGAATATTCTGGTGCTGTTTCATGGGTAGATGTAAGTAAAGATTGGGACGAACAATTAAATGACTCTTCTCAATTCGATACTGTATCTAAGTAAATGGGTATCCTCTCAAATAATAGATAATTAACCTCTCTAAGAGGAGAAAAGGGGAATGAGATCGTGTATAAGCTTGATCACGTTGTACATTTTGTCAGTCGACCAGAAAATTTAGTCGATCAAATGAATGAACTCGGTGTACATACTGTGCCGGGTGGTAGACATGAAATGTGGGGAACCTATAATTCTTTAAGTTATTTTCATAATCTATCCTACATTGAGTTTATTGGTATTTTTGATGAAGAATTATTCCGACAATCAGCAAAAGAGCCTTTTACATTACATGAGACATATGAAAATAGGCTTCGCAAAAACGGGTTGAATCGAATTGCACTACGAACAAATCATATTGAAGAAGACGCAAAAAGGTTAAAAGCAGCAGGATATTTTGTAAATGGACCTGCAACCTTTTCTAGAAAACGTCCAGATGGCTCTATTGTTTCATGGAAATTACTTCATTTTGGAAACATTGGACAAGAACTTGAATTTCCATTTTTAATTGAATGGGAAAATGATGATCAAACAAGATTTGATGAATTAACGAATAGTGGGACAATAAGTGAGCATGTATTAGGGAAATTAACTATTAAAGAGGTTATTTTTAACGTATCAAATTTAGAATTGGCAAAAGAATGGGCTCAAGTATTCGATTTTAAAGTTGAATCAACCAATACGAAAATAAAGATTTTATCACCAAATTGCAACTTTATATTTATCACAAATGTTGATGAACCAAATCATATAAAAGAAGTTGTAATTAGTGGTGCATCTAAAGAATTCAATATTGAAATTGAAAATGCACAATATAAGTTTATATCTTAATTAAACTCTTCCTCTGAACGGAAGGGTTTTTTTGTGGATTTTTAGAATCGACGATAGTAATCTGCATAGGAAAGAACATTAACACAACCTGTTTTGGGTCGAATTGTGACTTTCTAAAGATAATGTTGAAACACTAGTTGCTTGTGGTCCACGATTCCCTTCGACAATCTCAAATGAAACTTCTTGACCATCCTTTAAAGAACGAAATCCTTCACCGTTTATGCCAGTAAAGTGAACAAAAATATCTTCTCCATCATTAGTTTCAATAAATCCGTAACCCTTGTCGTCGCAGAACCATTTAACTATACCTTGATGCATGATGTTAAGTTCCCTCCTTTTTTCGGGTCAATTACCTATAGAATATTCATTTTCATTGAAAAATGTACACATACGATAAGAATTGTACCAATTCCTTCATGGGTTTTTAAGAAGGATATGTGTATAATAATATTAATTACATCACGAAAGTAGGTAGCTTTTGATGGCGGTTACAAAAACATTATCAGATATCGAAATAGCTAATAGTGTTGAAATACAACCTATTACAAACATTGCAAAAATAGCAGAAATTCCAGAAGAATCTCTTGAGCACTACGGCAAATATAAAGCAAAAATTGATCCATTAAAAATAACTGGTACAGAAAAAGGAAAAGTTGTACTTGTAACAGCAATCAGTCCAACTCCAGCAGGAGAAGGAAAATCTACTGTAACTGTTGGGTTAGCAGATGCATTAAAAAGATTAAATCAAAAAGTAATGGTTGCCCTTCGCGAGCCATCTCTAGGACCTGTTATGGGTATTAAAGGCGGTGCTACTGGTGGTGGCTATGCACAAGTATTACCAATGGATGAGATAAATTTACATTTTACAGGCGATTTCCACGCAATAACTACTGCTAATAATGCATTATCTGCTTTCATTGATAATCATATACATCAAGGGAATGAATTAAACATCGACCCTAGAAGAATAATTTGGAAACGTGTTGTGGATCTAAACGACAGAGCATTACGAAAAGTAGTTGTTGGATTAGGTGGCCCTACACAAGGAATGCCAAGAGAAGACGGCTTTGATATAACAGTTGCCTCTGAAATAATGGCAATATTCTGTTTAGCAACTAGTATTAAAGACTTAAAAGAGAGACTTGCAAACATCTTAATTGGTTACACATTTGATAGAGAGCCTGTATTTGTACGTCATTTAGGAGTAGAAGGTGCACTTACACTATTATTAAAAGATGCATTAAAGCCTAATTTAGTGCAAACAATCGAAGGAACACCAGCAATCGTTCATGGTGGACCATTCGCTAATATTGCACATGGTTGTAATTCTATTATGGCAACACAAACAGCACGAAAACTAGCTGATATTGTAGTGACTGAAGCAGGATTTGGTGCAGACCTTGGTGCTGAGAAATTCATGAATATTAAAGCAAGAAAAGGGAATTTCTCACCATCAGCGGTTGTTGTAGTCGCGACGATCCGAGCGCTAAAAATGCATGGTGGTGTTCAAAAAAGTGATCTATCAAACGAAAATGTGAAGGCACTTCAAGATGGTATAGTTAATTTAGAAAAACATATTGCAACTGTACGTGAATTTGGCGTTGAACCAGTTGTAGCATTAAATCGTTTTATAACAGACACAGAAGCAGAGATTGAATTTGTTTTGGATTGGGCAAAAAATAATGGTATTCGAATCGCTCGTACAAATGTATGGGAACAAGGCGGTTTAGGTGGCATCGAATTAGCCGAACAAGTTCTAGAAGTTTTAGAGCAACCTCAAAACTTTAATCAATTATATGAGTTAACTGATTCAATCGAAGAAAAAATTAATACAATCGTTCAAAGGGTTTATGGAGGACAAGGAGTACAGTTTACAGACAAAGCGAAAAAGCAAATTGCTCAAATTGAACAGTTTGGTTGGGATGTATTGCCCGTTTGTATGGCAAAAACACAATATTCATTATCTGATCAACCAAGTCTGATTGGTCGTCCTAAAGGATTTACAATTACTGTTCGTGAAGTAATTCCAAAACTAGGTGCCGGTTTCCTTGTTTGTTTAACTGGAGACATCATGACAATGCCTGGACTTCCTAAAAATCCAGCTGCACTTCGTATGGATGTTGATGAAAATGGAAATGCGGTTGGTTTATTCTAATAAGATGATAAATTAACATTTTAATTTTATTCGTTTTCTGACAAGAAAAAGTGGTGATTAAAATATAAAAAGAACTCTTCTAAGACAGTGCGTATTTTAGGAGAGTTCTTTTTGTATTATTCAATCACTGTAAAAATAATTGAAGTCTCTAAATTCACTCGCTCAGTCATGATGTCTTCACCAATTGCAAAATCCGTTCTTCCTTTAATTTCATATTGTCCTGGTGGAAATTTACCTTCAGCCATCTTCATTAATAGCTCTTCACTATAAGGTTTACCAGGTGCCCCTTCATAGTAAGAGCCTCCGGAGAATTGATACTCTTGGACAAATGGAACGTCTTTTTTAAGTTCTGTAAAAATTAGCGGTTCATTCATCGCTGCTTCGAATTGATAATCTTCTGTCAAATTGGTAGTTAATAGCCAGATAGGTGAAGCTGCATGTGAAATTTTCATAGAATCTTCATCGCCGATATAAGTAAGCTCTGCTTTAATTTTTAAAGGTTCTCCAACTTGATATACTGCTTTTTCACTAGTGAGTTTAAATGAAAATTGACCATCTTCATCTAAACCCTCCGTAATATTCTCAAAGTCATAGTTTGGTGAAGTACTATTACCATTTTTATTATTCGTGCTCGTACCACAACCGACAAGTAGTAATGCCAACAGTGCTACAGCGAAAATCCATTTCAATTTCATTTATTTCAACTCCTTTAATGATTGGACGGATGAGGATCATTTTAGTTACAAAAATAAAAAGCTTGTGATTTAAAATCAACAAGCCAAAGAAGGATAACGATTTTTAATTATTTCTTTTTCTTTCTGTCTACAAAAAAATTATCCAATGCTAAGAATCTACTACCTGCAATTAGTAGACATAATGACATTGCCATTAGTATTACATCTAACTCATACCCTTGTAAGAATCCTAAGTCAAATTTTACAAAGGTAATTGCACCAATCATAATGATCGTAAACAAGGCAGCGATAAACCGAGTTGTAAATCCAATAATCATGAATACACCACCAAGAACCTCAACAAAAATAACCCCTATGGCTACATAATCAGCATAAGGAATATTATAGTTTAAAAATCGGTCTTGAATTACACCAACACCTTCTTGGTATTTGGCTAGTCCATGTAATAAAAATGTAACCCCTAGTACTACCCGAATGAGAAAACCACCAAATTCATTTGCCCTCAGAATAATCTCCTTTCGCTTTTACACTCTTTAAAACTAGTTTATTATAGCCAGTCCATCTATAATACAAATATTAAAAGAAAACATTTTTTATATCTGAAAGGACAAGTTGCCCATGTTTGAGATTATGAAAGAAAAAGTTAAAAATATATATGATCAATACGATGCGAGTCACGATTTTCAACATATTGAAAGAGTTTTACAAAACGCAGAAACAATAATAGCAAGTGAATCTTCATGCGATAAAGAAATCGTTCGTTTGGCGGTTTTGTTACATGATGTAAGTGATAAAAAATATAGTGATAATAAAGATTTAGAAACCCAATTAATCAATGAATTAAACTTAAGTGAAGATAAGAAACAACATATTCGTGAGATTATAGAAAGTGTTTCATTCAACGGGGGAAATGAACTAACGGCAAAAACTATTGAGGCGAAAATCGTTAGAGATGCCGATCGTTTAGACGCAATAGGCGCAATTGGCATAGCAAGAACATTTGCTTATGGTGGAGCTAAAGGACGTAAATTATATGATGAGTCAGAAGAAGCTCGTGTTCAAATGTCGGAAGAAGAATACAGAACAAAGTCGACTGCTTCAGTTACACATTTCTATGAGAAACTTTTACTGTTAAAAGATTTAATGACTACGGAAAAAGGTAAGAAAATGGCTGAAGAAAGACATACATTTATGGTAACGTTTTTAGAACAGTTGAGTAGAGAAATAAAAGGAGAATGCTGAAATTAATTGCTTTCTATATATAAGCGCTGTTTAACTGCTACTTTTTAGAACAGATTGCAAACGATCGACCTAAAATGATGCAAAACGTTACAGATGGCTTTTTCTTCCAATATATAACAAAGCTATTTTCTGATTGGTTTAATCAAATGGGATATCAAGCAGCTAGCTGGTCCACAGAAGCAATTGTTAAAACTTTAAGAGATGAGAATTTACATGCAGATCTACCACTTATCCATGCACCCACTTTAATTGTTCATGGTATTCACGATAAAGTAATACCATTCGCTCAGGCTAAAGTGATGAACAAAAAGATAAAAAACTCTCAGCTCATACCATTTCAATTTAGCGGCCATGGACCATTCTGGGAGGAAAGAGATAAATTTAATCAGTTATTAATGCGGTTTATTTGAAAAGTTTAATAGATATATATTTAATCATCTCTTGAATAAGGAGATGGTTTCTATTTGCTACAAACCAAACATACTAGTTGAATGCTTTATAGTCCGTTTTTCGTTATAATACTAATTATACAAAGTAACTGTAAGTTTTAAAGATAAATGTTATCTTATGGTTTTACAGTTTATAAGGAAAGTGAAGAATTGCATGAGTCATTTAATTGTTTCAAAGTTAACGAAAACTGTAGGGGATAAGACCCTTTTTAGAGACATAGAATTTACAATTTATGAAGGTGAGCGTGCCGGATTAATCGGAATTAACGGTACCGGTAAATCTACATTATTATCAATATTAGCAGGTGGACAAGAGGCAGATTCCATTGATATGGACCACCCGAATAAATATCGAATTGCTCATTTACCGCAAGAGCCTAAGTTTGAAGTAGGAGAAACGGTATTACAAGCAGTCTTCTCAAGTGATTCACCAATAGTAAAGTTAAACCGCGAATATGAAGATACTGTAGTTCAATTATCTAAAAATCCGGAGTCCGAGGAACTACAAAATAAACTGTTCCGCTTACAACAACAAATGGACACTGAAAAAGCGTGGGATGTCAACGCTTTAGCAAAGCAGGCATTAACAAAGCTTGGCATTGATATGTATGATGAACTAGTTTCGAATCTGTCAGGTGGACAGCAAAAAAGAGTTGCATTGGCAAAAGTATTAATCGAACCTGCTGATTTATATTTATTGGATGAGCCGACCAACCATCTTGATGTTCAATCTACAGAGTGGCTTCAAGACATGGTAACTCGTTTACGTGGTGCGGTTATATTTATTACCCACGACCGTTATTTTCTAGATGAGGTCTCTACTCATATTTATGAACTTGCCAATCAGACTTTATTTCGCCATACAGGAAACTATGCAGATTATTTGGAGTCTAGGGCAATTCGTGAAGAAATGCATGCTGCAACACAAGATAAATTAAGAAACCGATATCGTTCAGAGTTAAAGTGGATTCGTCGCGGAGCTAAAGCGCGTACAACAAAACAAAAAGCACGAATTCAACGTTTTGAAGAATTAGATTCCAAGATTGAAAGAAGTTCGAATGATTCAAGTTTAGAAATGGGACTAGCTACTACACGTCTGGGTAAAAAAGTGTTAGAGGGAGAGAACATTTCAAAAACTTTTGGCGAACGCGTTATCTTAAAAGACTTTAACTTTTTACTTCAACAAGGTGATCGGATTGGGATTGTTGGCGCAAATGGTTATGGAAAATCGACTTTACTGAACATTTTAGCTGGTGAGTTACAGCCAGATTCGGGAGAAGTCATTGTTGGCTCAACAGTTAAACTTGCACATTTTAAACAAGTGCTTCCTACTATGAATGAAAACGCGTGAATGATCGAATATATCCGAGAAGCTTCAAATGATATTACAGATTCTGAAGGTGTTCGATATTCAGCGGCACAAATGTTAGAGAAATTTTTATTCCCTTTACATACCCATGGTACACCTATTGGGAAATTGTCAGGTGGGGAAAGAAAGAGACTTCATTTATTGCGCTTGCTTATGGAACAACCGAATGTTTTATTACTAGATGAGCCTACGAATGATTTAGATATCGAAACATTAGGTGTGTTAGAGGACTTCATTGAACATTTCCCTGGAGTTGTTATTACAATTTCCCATGACCGATTCTTCTTGGACCGTATTGCTCGTAAGTTATGGATTTTAGATGGAAAAGGTAATGTTGATGAAAGCTTAGATTTGTATTCAGACTATTTAGAGAAGCAATCTATGGGTGTTAAAGAGGAAATGAAAGAAGAAAAAGTGGAAAAACCGAAACCACAAAAACAGAAGAGCGAAAAGAAAAAACTTTCATTCAAAGAACAAAAAGAATGGGAAACGATCTCAGATAACATTGCTAAAGTGGAACAGGATATTGAGAATACGGAAGAAGAAATCTCAAAAGCAGGTTCGGATTTTACAAAATTACAGCAATTAACTGAGCATTTAGATGCGTTAAATAATGAATATGAACAACTAATTGAAAGATGGTCGTACTTAGACGAAATTGTAAACGGATAGGAGAGATCAATTATGAAAATCGTAACGATTGAACCAACGCCAAGTCCAAACTCGATGAAAGTCGTTGTGGATGAGGAACTTCCATTTGGTAAAAGTTTTAATTATACAAAGGACAATGCACAAACAGCACCAGAAGCAATTCAAGCTATTTTAAATGTAGAAGGCGTGAAAGGTGTTTATCACGTTGCAGATTTTTTAGCTATCGAAAGAAACGCAAAATATCAATGGGAATCAATCTTATCTAGTATTCGTATTGCTCTAGGTGAAAAGGGAGAAGAAGTTGAACAATCACAAGCAGCTCCTGATCATTTTGGAGACGTATTTGTTCATGTACAAATGTTTAGAGGAATACCTCTTCAAATTAAAGTATTTGATTCAACTTCTGAGCATCGAATTTCAACTGGAGAACGTTTTGTAGAAGCGTTTAAGTCAATTGAAGTTAATAAATTCGATGAAAATTATATTCTTGAACGTAAATGGGTAGATTTTGGCGTTCGCTATGGGGAAAAAGAAGAAATTGCCCAAAGCGTATTAAATGAAATAAATGCAACTTATCCTGAGAGTCGATTAAAAGAAATTGTAGAAGGTGCAAATTCAAAAAAATCCATTACTCTTGAGCGTGAAAAAGTAACTTTGGAACAGTTTGAAAGCGCGGAGGATTGGCAAAAACGTTACCAACTTCTTGATCAATTACCAGATCCAGAAGTGGAAGATTTGCCACTATTAGAAAAGGCTTTGGAAGATGAACAAATGTCAATACGCCGTCTTGCAACAGTATATTTGGGAATGATTGAAGACGTAGCAGTTGTTCCTGCTCTTACCCGCGCACTGAACGATAAAAGTGCTGCTGTAAGAAGAACGGCTGGAGACTGTATGAGTGACTTAGGTTTCGTGGAATTTGAACCTGCCATGATTCAAGCATTAAAGGATAAAAACAAATTAGTCCGTTGGCGCGCGGCTATGTACCTTTATGAGACAGGAACTAAAGCGAGTTTACCTGCGCTTCATGAGGCAGAGAATGACCCTGAGTTTGAAGTTAAACTACAAGTAAAAATGGCAATCGCACGTATTGAACAAGGTGAAGAAGCAAAAGGCTCTGTTTGGAAACAAATGACGGAGAGATAAATAAAAATGAAGAGGCTGTCTAGAAGATGTTGATTTCTAGGCGGCTTTTTTTATTTGATTTAGGAATTCGCCGGAGACGTGGTTTACTGTTATTCGCCAGAAATGGGGAGTTATTTGCCAAATAGAGTGGGGTTTTCGCCAAATACGTGGAATTTTTAGCCGGAATTTGGGAGATATTCGCCAAAAATGGAGAGTTCGCCGGAATCCTAAAGTTATTAGCCAAAACCGATTTCCTATAAGATTCAGTTGTGCAATAAATCGCTCTAATCCTGAAGTTGCTCATAACTACCGAAAAATTTTGCAGATGAAACCGTGTTTGAAGTGTCCTTCATCACCTCGATGAAGGACACTTTTCTGGTTTTTGAGCTCGGTTTTGGTCTTCATTGGAGAGATGAAAACCGTTTGCAGGTGAAATAGCGGTTGAAGTGGTCTTCATAAGGGGTATGAAGACCATTTTATGGTGAAATGGTGGTTGAAATGGTCTTCATAGGATGGACAAAGATAAAAAGTTGTTCATAACCCCGGAAAACTTGCTAATAAAATCGATTTGATCCCGAAGTCGTTCAAAAGTGGAGAATACCCGCTCATAATCCCCGTTTATATCGAAAGTCACCCACAAACTCCAATACCAAAAAGAGCATTGAAAACTAATTTTTCAATGCCCATACACCCTATTAATCTTAAGAAACATTCTCTTCATTCACAACATTATTGGTTGGGTTCTGATTTGGTTTAAACACTGTAAATATTATTCCTGCAAATATTAAAACAATGCCAAATGTCTGTAGTAATGTTGGTCTGAAGTCTAGAATAATCGTATCAAGCAAAATGGCAACGACTGGATCGACGAAGACTAAAACAGATACAATGATCGTTGATAAGTTTCGAATACTATCAAAGAATAAATAATAAACAAAGCCAGTATGTATAATACCTGTCCCTAAAATGTATAACCAATTCGAGGTAGACAACCCTACAAAAACCTCAAAATTACATAATGGAAGTAACATGACAATGCCGACAATAGTTTGTAAAAAAGTTGTAGCATAAGGCGATAAATTACGGATTGTTTTACTAGTAAACATTGTTAATGCATAGCAAATAGCTGACAGTAATGCCCATACAAATCCAGAATTTAGAAATTGATCAATCGACAGGAAACTTTCAATTCCAACAATAAATATGCTTCCGACGAAACAGATCACTGTAGCAAGAACTCCGCTTACTGTCATTTTTTCTCTCAAAAATAATGTCCCTAATATTAAAACAAAGATAGGTGCTAAATTATAAATCGAAATTGCAATGGAAATGGACATTTCTTCAAATGCTTTAAATAGAAACACCCAATTGAGCACTAGAAAAACTCCACAAAGAAGTGTTTGAAGTACTTCTCGTTTATTCCAAACCTCTGTTTTATGTCCTCCAGTTAGATACCACATCGCACTTAAGAAAAGAGTGGCACATATACATCGCACAAAAACAAGTTCTACTGCCGGAATTCCTGTATTGATAGTGAAAAATCCAATTGATCCAAATATGGCCATGGAAATCATTAATTTCACCATTGCAGACACATTCATAACATTTCCTTCTTTCAAACTATATAAATAAATGGTAAAACTATTAATCTTTTTACGTTAAATTCAATTATTGTGCAATTAAAGGAAATAAGCAATATTGAACTGTAATAAGTGGAAAAAATTAATTTAAAAAATTATACATTTATCCCTTGTTCTAATTATGAGATTAATGTAATCTAATTTTGAGATAGATATTTTTATAATATGGAAACGGTTACTAAACTGTTTCTAAAGAAAAGGTGAAAATAAATCATGGTGACAATCAACGAATTCCGTATTGAAAAAGATTTCTTAGGAGAAAAAGAGATTCCATTCGACGCATACTATGGTGTTCAAACTATGCGTGCGACAGAGAATTTCCCGATTACTGGTTATCGTATTCATCCTGAATTAATTAAAGCTTTAGGGATTGTTAAAAAGGCTGCTGCATTAGCAAATATGGAAGTTGATCTATTAAATCAAGAAATTGGTAAATACATTGTTTTAGCTGCAGATGAAGTCATTGCAGGGAAATTGAACGATCAATTTATTGTTGATCCAATTCAAGGTGGTGCAGGTACTTCTATTAACATGAATGCCAATGAAGTTATTGCAAACCGCGCATTGGAATTAATGGGACATGAAAAAGGAAATTACCATATTATTAGTCCAAACACTCATGTTAATATGTCACAATCAACAAATGATGCTTTTCCAACTGCAACACATATTGCTGTGTTAAATTTATTAAATCAATTAATCGATACAACTAGATATATGCAAAACGTGTTTATTGAAAAATCGAAGCAATTTGCTGGAGTTATTAAAATGGGACGCACACATTTACAAGATGCTGTTCCGATTTTACTAGGTCAAGAATTTGAAGCATACAGCCGAGTAATTGGCCGTGATATCGAGCGAATTTCATTTTCAAGACATCATATGTACGATATAAATATGGGAGCAACTGCTGTTGGTACTGGTCTAAATGCACAACCTGAATACATTGAAGCGGTAACACGTATTCTTGCTGAAATTAGTGGCTTAAATCTAAAAGGTGCGGAACATTTAGTTGATGCAACTCAAAATACGGATTGCTATACAGAAGTATCATCTTCATTAAAAGTAGCAATGTTAAATATGTCTAAAATTGCGAACGATCTACGTTTAATGGCTTCTGGTCCAAGAACTGGTCTAGGCGAAATCGTTTTACCAGCTAGACAACCTGGTTCTTCAATTATGCCAGGTAAAGTTAACCCAGTTATGCCAGAAGTTATGAATCAAGTTGCGTTCCAAGTGATTGGAAATGATTTAACGATTTCTGCTGCTTCAGAAGCTGGTCAACTTGAGTTAAACGTAATGGAACCTGTATTATTCTTTAACTTAATTCAATCCATTTCGATTATGAACAATGTGTTCAAAACATTTACAGATAATTGCTTAAAAGGTATTCAAGCTAACGAAGATAGAATGAAAGAATATATAGAGAAAAGCGTTGGAGTAATTACGGCTATCAACCCTCATGTAGGTTATGAAACAGCTTCAAAATTGGCACGTGAAGCCTATGTGACAGGTGCATCGATTCGTGAACTTTGTATAAAATATGATGTTTTATCTGAAGAACAACTTGAAAAAATCTTAAATCCTTATGCAATGACAAGTCCTGGTATTGCACAACTATAAAAATTGAAGTTTTAGAAATAGAAAACCTCGTATTCAAAATAAGAATACGAGGTTTTTATATTGTTATAACGAGACAACTTGATCGATAAACTGATCACGTATTTCGGATGTTTGTTGAACACTATCTAATAGTAAAACATTTAGGTCATAATCACTGCGGTCATCTTCAATGATAAATTGTAAGTTTACTTTTTTCATGGTTTCGCTATGAGGACAAGTTCCCTCAAACTCAACTACATGCTGTTCTTTTTGTGTTTTGAAGTATATCCATTTTCCTTCTTCGCAAGAAGAGGCGAATGCTTCTTCATATGTCTTTGCATTTTCATTAATTTTTTCTTGTTTTATATACGTTATGTATTCGTTATCTGTGATCTCTTCTTTTGGCCCGTAAACAAACCAGAAAATCACAATAATTAGTATTGGAACAATCCATAGAATTGTTCTTTTTGATACATTTTGCATACCCAATCCCCCTAAAAACTACTAAAATTATTATATCAACATATGTCTATATTTGCTAGAAATAGTTGATAATATCTGCTTTTATGCAAATAAATAGGAGTTGTCTATAAAATTTATAATAATGAAAATTGTGTTTTGAGATAACTTTTTACCTTATAATTAGCTTTTCGTCTTTTTACTTTTACCTATCTTCTAATTTATACTAAGGAAGATAGAAAGTGAGGTATACATATGAAAAGAGCTCTATTAATAGCTGAAAAGCCCTCGCTAATGCGTGACATTCAAAAAGTATATAAATCTATGAAGTTACCTTTTGAAATTGATTTTGCCTCATTTGTAGGCCATGTAGTCGAATTAAAGGAACCTCATGAATATAAAAAAGAGTGGAAAAAGTGGGATTTAAATCTTTTACCAATGATTCCTGAGCGATACGAATTTCGTGTGAAAAAATCTGCTTATAAAGTTTATAAAGAAATTGAACAGAAGCTTAAATCGAATCATTACGATTTTCTCATTAATGCGTGTGATTCCGGGATGGAAGGAGAGAATATTTTTTATTCTTTCTATAAAATGGTAGGGAGTCATCTACCCGTAAAACGTTTTTGGACTTCACAAACGACAGACCAAGCTATCGGGAATGCATTAACTGGGTTAATAGATGAAAATGATGTTCTTATTCGTAATTTACGAAACGCAGCTATGTATCGTTCAGTTTTTGACTGGTTAATTGGGCTAAATTTAACACGGGCCGCAACGGTAAAGGGCGGAAGAATTATTAAAATTGGTCGTGTAATGACGCCAACACTTGCAATTGTAGTAAAAAGAGAACTTGAAATTCAAAATTTTAAACCCGAACCGTATTTTCAAATAGAATTAGATTTTGGTTCGTTTAAAGCTCTTTGGGTGGACATAAAATCGAATGACAATAAACTTCCAACATTACAATTGGCAGAAGCAATATTATCTCAAGTGCATAACAATGCGATCGTTCGTGATTTAAAAACTGAAAGAAAAACAATGTTCGCACCATCTTTACATTCCTTATTAGAGCTGCAAAAAGAAGCGAATAAATTTTACGGATATACTTCATCTGAAACATTGAAAATTGCACAAAGTTTATATGAAAAAAAGCTTATTACTTATCCAAGAACGGAGTCGAAACATTTACCTACGAGTTTTGCGAAATCAATCGAAGATAACATTAAACACTTAGCCAATATTGAAGACTACAGAGAAATTGTTACTTCCATACTCCAAAATAAAAAACAACTAAACGATGTTATTCATTCTAAAAGATATGTAGATGATAAAAAGCTAACTGATCACCATGCAAGTGCGACACGTTAACCTGAAATTCTGATAGAAATATCAGTTGGGATGGTTTAGTAGAAAACTGAGGAATCCTTGAGGGGAATGAAAGCCGTCATGCTGAGCTGAAACCCTCACACTAATACTCCCCTA